>DKIP01000041.1:10155-36279 GCA_002454335.1 Cytophagaceae bacterium UBA6715
CTTAACTCTTCACTCTTAACTCCCCTTCGGTCGAAACGCCTTCATATTCGCCTCATTGCATTCCAAGAATGGTCCTCCAATTAAGTCAATGCAATAGGGGATAGCCGGAAAAACAGCCTCCAAACATTGGCGAATGGCTTTCGGTTTTCCAGGCAAATTTAAGATCAATGTTTGATTGCGAATGCCAGCCGTTTGTCGGCTCAAGATTGCCGTAGGAACATATTGCAAACTCACAGATCGCATTAATTCTCCGAATCCTGGCATCATTTTTTGGCATACCGCTTCTGTTGCTTCGGGCGTAACATCACGTAAGGCAGGTCCTGTGCCGCCTGTGGTTACTAAAAGACAAACCTCCTCAGCCATTTCGATCATTTTGGCCTCTAACAATGCTTGCTCGTCGGGGATAACCGCATACACAACCTCGAAAGGAGAGGTCAAATATTCATGTAATAATTCCACGACTGCTTTGCCGGGAATGTCTTCGTAGATACCTGCGCTGGCACGGTCCGATACATTGATGACGCCAATTTTGATCATTTTTTATAGGCTTTAAGACGTTTTTCCATGGGAATCGGTTCGTCCAATAAATCGCGAATCACGATGGACGCAACTGCCCCACCAAAAGCGGCAGGTAAATAGGAAATAGTCCCGTAGGCTGATTTTTTAAAGTTGGAACCATCCGTTAAAATCAACGACTCATCCTTCACTTTTTCCAGCGAAAAAACCGCTTTTATGCCTTTTCCTACATTCATTTTACGAATGCGTTTGCGTACCAAAGATGCCAAATAACATTCCCGCGTGTCCATCAAATCCGCCGTACGAATCTTGGTTGGGTCTAATTTTCCTCCGGCACCCATCGAACTTGCAATCCGATAGCCTAAATCATAAGCAGTTTTTAACAAGGTAATCTTTGGCGTAACCGAATCAATACAGTCCATCACATAATCAAAGCGGGTTTGTTCCAATAATTCTTTGGCAGCCTCTGGACTCAAAAAACTTTCAATACTCGTCAGTTTCAAGGCTGGATTGATTGCCATTAAGCGCTCCGCCATGATTTTTGCTTTCGAAACGCCATGGTTTGTGGATAAGGCAGGTAATTGTCGGTTTCGATTGGTTGGATCCACGACGTCACCATCTACAATGGTCATGGTTCCTACGCCTGAACGGGCGATAAACTCTGCGGCGAATGAGCCGACCCCACCGAGGCCAACAATTAATATGTGCGCGTTTTGTAATTTTTGGATACCTTCTGCACCGATGAGTAGTTCGGAGCGCGAAAGCCAACTAAGGTCATTATTTTGTAACATTAGGCAATTTCTTCCTTGATTTGGTATTGTGTAGTTTTATCGGAATTCGTGATAAGCAATTCTCCTAGGAAGCCCGCGACGAATAATTGTACCCCTAAAATGATGGCAACTAATGCCAAAAAGAACAAAGGATTGTCGGTGACATTCCGATACTTGAGGTTATTCGCGATGTTGTAAAGCTTCTCGCCAATCAACCATAGGGTGATCAGGGAGCCAGAAAAGAAAGACAAAATCCCTAAGCTGCCAAAAAGGTGCATCGGTCTTTTGCCAAAAGTCTGTACAAACGTGATGGATAATAAATCCAAGAAACCATATAGAAAGCGCTCCAAACCAAATTTGGTAACCCCATATTTTCGTGCTTGGTGTTGAACAACCTTTTCGCCAATTTTCGTGAAACCATTCCATTTGGCCTGCACCGGAATGTAGCGGTGCATTTCGCCGTATAATTTGATGGTTTTGACAACCTCTAATTTGTAGGCTTTTAAGCCACAATTGAAATCATGTAAGTAAACTCCTGATAATGCGCGCGTCGCAGCATTATATAGTTTTGTTGGAATAGTCTTGGATATCGGATCGAAACGCTTTTGTTTCCAGCCTGAAACGAGGTCAAATCCTTCCTCGGTAATCATGTGATACAATCCTGGAATTTCATCGGGAGAATCCTGTAAATCCGCATCCATGGTAATGACAACTTGCCCGCTAGCTTTTTGGAAACCTTCATGCAAAGCAGCTGATTTGCCGTAATTACGCGCAAATGAAATGCCATTAACGGTTGGATATTGTTTCGCCAACTCTTGTAAAACTAGCCAAGAATTATCCTTGCTTCCATCATTAATAAAAATCATTTCATAGGAGAATTGATTTTTCTGCATGACCTGATCAATCCACGAACACAATTCGGGAAGGGATTCAGCTTCGTTATATAAGGGTACTACAATGGATATCTGCAACATAGTTCGGCGTCAAACAAACAAAAATACAAATTTCAATGGATAAATTAGTCGAATATCAGATAGTAGGGTTTTAATAAGTTGATGAACGCCGAGGAATAGGTATCATCGCTATTCTTTATGCAAAGTATCTCCTTTGCTAATTGTCCCTCATGAAACGAACCTTGAGCCATCAAACGTAATGTTTCGTGTGTTGCTTGATGTTTGACCTCGCAGATTTGATTTAGGTAAAGTCCCCGTTTATTGGCCGCCTCTTCGAATTGCTTCATGCCTACCGGCGGGTAGAGCACGGTGAATTTTCCTTCGGGACTTAGCGTACGCTGAATGCCTTCTGCCAATTCCTCCGGACTTAGTGTATCACTGTGCATCGCTTGATTCTTGGATGCATCCGTGTTTTTCAAATGATTGATGAAAAATGGTGGGTTGCTGATGATGAAATCATGTTGGCCAGCGAAGTCGGCAAGTCCTTTTGCTTGAATCTGGATTTTCGTCTTCGATAATGAAAGCATGTTTTCCATGGCCAATTTGGCTACATCATCCTGGATTTCAATGCCGGTAAATTGTGCTTGGGGGTGGGCTTGCGCCAACATGCCTATGAGCAGTCCGCAGCCCGTTCCGATGTCGAGGGTGTTTTGTTGGGGAAATTGCGCTGACCACGCTCCGAACAAACAGGCTTCCGTCGTTATTTTCAAGCCTGGCTTTCCGTGCGCGAGTGCAAATTGTTTGAACTGAAAAATGGATCTATTTTCGGCCATAATCTGCCGGATTTTCACCCCAATCTTCCGTTTCCCACTTCAAGATTTTGGTTGTGTAACTATTGGTCTTCAACCATTCAATCGCCCGATCGACTAACACAAACAGGTCCTCTGTTTTCGCATTTCGTTCCAAATTCGTTTTAATGGCTTTGTTGCGAACCCAAGCAATGGCTGTTCTTGAATCGGAATAGAGGGGAAATGGGCAGTCTAATTTTTTGAGGTAGGAAAGGCCATGAACGATTGCAAGGAATTCGCCTAAATTGACCGTCCCAACGGGAAAGGGGCCACGTTTAAAAAGTACTTCTTTCGTAGCGGTGTTAACACCTTGATATTCTAAAATGCCGGGATTCCCGGCGCATGCCGCGTCGACGGATATACTCGGAACAATGAAATTTCCTATAGCGCCCGAAGGTTTCGAAGTTTTAGTCGCTTTGGGATTTATGCTTGCCCAATAGTTTTTCTTGGATGCCGCTTCCGCTTCTTGTCTTGACTCGAAAGATTTATATTGAGCATTGGGGAAACCTTTGATGTTTTTCTCGGTTTCCGCCCACGAGTCGAAAATCCCCTTTTTGTGGCCCTCCCAGATGACGTAATATTTCTGCTTTTTGGCCATTATCCTAAACGCGTTTTGAAGATTTTAATCGCGATGGCAATCAAGATTACCCCAAAAACTTTACGTAAAACTTGTGTTCCCGCATTTCCAAGTTTGTTTTCAATCCAGACGCTGGAGCGTAAAACGATGTAAATGAAGATGAGGTTAATCAAAATACTGATCATGATATTTTCCTCCTCAAATTGTGATTTCAAGGAAATTAAGGTTGTCATTGTACCTGCTCCAGCGATAATCGGAAAGGCCAAAGGCACAATGCTATGTGCGGATCCTTCTTGCACTTCTTCCGATTTAAAAATGTTGCGCCCGAGCGTCATTTCCAAACCAATCAAAAAGATAATCAACGCTCCCGCCATGGCAAATGAGTTCGTATCCACGCCAAAAAAGCGTAAGATCAGTTTCCCTGCAAAGAAAAAACCAATCATGATTAAGCCTGATACCAAGGTGGCTTGTTCCGCATGGATATTGCCATTCTTTTTTCGCAAATCGATGATGATGGGAATTGATCCTAAAATATCAATGACCGAGAATAAAATCAGTGATGACGATAAGATTTCTTTGAAATTAAAGTTCATGTGTTAACAGCTTGATGAGTGTATGAATGTCGTTTTCTGTATGGCTAGGGAAGTTGGCAATCCGCACCGTATTCGCTTGCCAATCGCCATATCCTTTACCTAATTCAATGCCTGCTGCTAAGCAAGTTTGTTGAATTAATTGAATTTGCGTCGGCTCTCCTTGTAAGGCTAATACTGTTGGCAGGCGTAATTCAGGATTTTCAATCAGGCAATTAAGTCCCCAAGCCGTATTGGTATGCCAGAACTCTTCCCATATTTTTATCTTTTTCCTCGTTTGCGCGTCGATTACACGTATATTGGGCATTTGATGTGTTAATCGGTTTAGCACGTAAATACTCAATACATTGGGTGTATAATGGGTCTGAAATCGCTTACGATTTTCTTCCATCAATAAGACGTCGTTGTAATGTGATTTACGACCTAATTGCTCAGCACGAGCTAATGCTTTGGGTGAACAAATCATAATCCCCAAGCCGGCGGGGATACCCAGGCATTTTTGTACGGAGGCCAACCACACATCAGCTTCTGTCCAAGGCAATTCGATACCTCCCATGGATGACGTCGCATCAACGGCAATTAAGCTTTCGCCATACAGCGCACGCGATATTGTTTGGCCTGTGCCATTGGATGTTTCACTTTGAACGAGGCAAATTGTATCGATTTCAGTAAGAGAAGGAAGGCCAACAGATGATAAACTGGCTTGTGTATCGAAAGATATCGCTTGAGCCTGTGGGTAAATTTGTTGGGTATAATGCGCCCATTTTTTTCCAAAAGCGCCATTGTAAAGATGAAGAGATTGCTTTTTAATCAAGGATTGAGCTACAATTTCCCAAGCTTCTGTGGCGGAAGAAACAAAATAGATAGTATAGTCAGGGGGGATATTCCATTTTGTATGCAATACCTCCAAGGTGTCTTTAAGTAGCGCTTCAAATCGTGCACTTCGGTGATTAATGCTAACGATACCCTGGTCAAAGGCTTCCTGGATAAATTCCAAGGCCTCCGGATGAACCTTAGAAGGACCGGGGTAAAATGAAAGCATAGTCTATTGGAAAGAATTTAATGCTAATTCATAGCCACGTAAGCCGAACCCCACGATGATTCCCTTGCAATTTGGACTCAAATAACTGTGTCCACGGAATGCTTCCCGGGCATGTACATTCGAAATATGCACTTCGATAACAGGTGTTTTGATTGCAGCAACCGCATCTCCTAAGGCGATGGAAGTATGTGTATAGCCTCCTGCATTCAAGATAATGCCATCGTAACTAAATCCAACTTCATGAAGTTTATTAATAAGGGCTCCTTCTTCGTTGGATTGAAAATAAGCGATGTCCAAACTGTCTTTGAATTTTTCAGTCAAAATTTCGAGAAACTGTTCAAAGGTCTGATGTCCATAAATTTCGGGCTCTCTTGTGCCAAGTAAATTCAAATTGGGACCATTCAGGATTAATATCTTTTTATGTACCATGGTTCAATGCCTGTGCTATATTTCAAATTTAGCCTAAATTTACAGGAATCTAGCAATATTGCATTCATGTGGTCGACGGAAATCCAAGCATTTGGTAATTATTTGAAGATTGAGCGAGGCCTCTCTGCACATTCTTTGGACGGTTATGTGCGTGATGTGCAGAAATTTGCAACTTTTATGGCAGATTCGCCACACCATGATTTGGGTCCGTTGGAGCTAGAAGAAAATCACATTCTTGAATTTTTCAAGGTGCTACACGATTTAGGGATTGAGGCGAGCAGCCAAGCGCGCTGTTTATCTGGACTTCGTAGTTTTTTTCAATATTTATGCCTCGAGAATCCTGATTTTCGGGATCCAAGTGTTCACATCAAATCCCCTCAAAAGGGTAGACATCTTCCTGATACATTGTCATTTGATGAAATAGAGCTCATTTTGGAATCGAATGATATGTCGAATTCGCAAGGAATTCGTAATCGGGCGATGTTGGAATTTCTGTATGGAGCAGGATTGCGTGTTTCGGAGTTGGTCAACTTGAAAATTAGCGATATCTACTCAGATTTGGGTTTAATCAAGGTGCGCGGTAAGGGTGATAAAGAGCGATTAGTTCCAGCTGGTCGGGATGCGTTTCATTATTTGAAACTGTATCAAGAGGAGGTTAGAGCTCACTTGGATGTGAAGAAAGAGGCGCAAAATATCGTCTTTTTGAATCGGAGAGGGGCGGCGCTCAGTCGGGTGATGGTCTTTATCATCTGCAAGGAATTAGCCGCAAAGGCAGGTATCGAGAAAACGATTAGTCCACATACCTTCCGACATTCCTTTGCCACTCACCTCATAGAAGGCGGGGCTGATTTACGGGCCGTGCAAGAAATGCTTGGGCATGAATCCATTTTGACTACGGAAATTTATACCCATTTGGATCGGGCCTATTTAAGTCAAATGGTCCATGATTTTCATCCCTTGAACCGACGCACTGCAAACTAAACCTCGTCCGGAAAAGGAATAAAGATGAAGTTGGTGAATTGCCCATCCACCACAAATAAACAGGCGTATTCTTCGATATCCTTAAAATTTTGCACAAACAATTCCACGTTTTCTTCTGCGATTAATTTGCGTTGCACAAATTCTTCCATCATCGAAGCATGGTAATTCCATTTGTTGCCGTTCAATTCTCCTACGCCGATCAGCATTTGGCCAATTTCAATAGGTCGCTGTGAACAAACAAAGATGGGAAATTCAGAAAAGCCCCGTTTTTTAATTTGGTAGGCAGCTTCCTTCAAGGTATCAGCTACCAATACGAAGTCGCTGGAAATAAGTCCTAAATATTTTCCATTCAAATCCGGGGAATTTGGGGCATTGGATAGGGCGGTGTAATCTTCAATCATCGTGCTAATAATAAGAGTTGAATGTCCTTTAAGGGTTTTTTATACAGTTTTGCGATGCTTGCTAAGGTAACGTGACCTTTGTAACAGAAAGTTCCTTTCATGAAGGATTTACCTTGCCAAAGCATTTCTTCCACACCACCCGTTTTTCCTGCTTTCAAAACAAAGGAGGTCAATAAATTACTGATAGCAATACTAGCTGTGTGAGAAACTAATGAAGGTATATTGGGTACGCAATAATGGCTCACGCCGTATTTTTTAAAGACGGGTTTGCCTAAACTTGTGATTTCAGATGTCTCGAAACAGCCTCCTTGGTCAATGCAAACATCAATAATAAGCGTCCCGGGTTTTAGTTTGCTCACCATTTCTTCCGTCACCACACAAGGTGTTACGCCCGAATCCGAACGTAAAGCCCCCACAATGACCGTTGCGTCTTGTAAAGCGTGAGGTAAATTTTCGGAATCAATAACCTGGGTAACGAGTGGGAATCCCAAGGTGTGTTTTAAGCGTTGTAATTTATAAATGTCTTTGTCGAATACTTGCATCTGTATCCCAGCGTGCCAAGCAGCTCGTGCTACTTGCTCAACCACATGGCCTGAACCTAGTAAGACCAACTTACAGGGGGGGACGCCCGTGACATTTCCCATCAACACGCCAGGTCCTTTGTGATTACTCAGAATGCCACTCGCAATCGGAAGCACAAGCTGGCCAGCGATTTCAGCCATGATTTTAACAAAAGGATAGCCTCCTGCATTATCTTCTGCATATTCCAGCCCGATAGCGATCAATTGTTTCCGATTGATTTCGTCGAGTAATTCCCCGGATAATTGATTTTTAGATGCGCAAGAAACAAAGGATTGTCCGGGCATCATGCGCCCCACTTCTTCCAATGTAGGTGCATTGATTTTTAAGATCAATCCTCCCTGCCAAACTTGTTGTAAATCTTCCGTCACACTCGCACCGGCTAATAGGTAGTCGGCATCTGAAAATCCAGCACGTTCGCCTGCTCCTTTTTCAAGGATCACTTCATGTCCATTGGCTACGAGCAATTGAACGGCTTGGGGTGTTAATCCAATCCGATTTTCATAGGTTGATGTTTCTTTGGGAAGCGCGATTTGAATGCTTTTGGCATTTTGTTTGGTCCAACTCATCGCCTCCATCGGCATAATGCCCTGTTGGGATAATAACTCGTGAAAAGGATTTGTCATACGCATCTTACCAAGATAGGGTTAATTTTCGATGGGTTTCATTGATTGCCTCAATTTTCGCATTGACATGCGGGAAATCCCAAAGTTCTTCGGCTTGTTCTGGCCATTCAATCAAACAAATATGTCCAGAATCTAAATATTCTTCTATTCCAATGGCCAAGGCTTCTTGGATGTTTTTTAGTCGGTATAAATCAAAATGGTATACAATACCCTTGCTCGATTGGTATTCGTTGACCAAAGAAAAGGTCGGGCTTTGTACATTTTCTAAAACGCCCAATTGTTTGAGTATTTCCTTGGAAAGTGTCGTTTTCCCGACACCCATTTGGCCACGAAATAACCAAACACGTGGGGCGTCCTGCAGGGAGGCCAAGATTTCTTGGGCAACGACTGGTAAATCAGTTAAGGTATAGGATTCCCAAATTCTCATAAATCAATATCTCCTAACTGTGGGCGAATTAAGATTTCTTCCAAAACTGTGGATGGGCTCATTTGATAGGCCGACCAAATAGTTTGTGCCACATCATTCGCCGGTATGAAGCGCGTTGCAGGTAGTTCAACGCCATCCCAAGAAGGGGTCAAGGTTGCGCCGGGAAGTATCGCAGTAACTTTTATACCTTGGTTTTTCAATTCCTCACGCAATACTTTGGTAAAGCCTAATAAGGCGAATTTGCTGATGCAGTAGGAACCACCAAGCGTGTAGGCTGTAATGGAAGCGGTCGAGCAAATGCTGAAAATATGCCCAGCTTGTTTCGCTTGAAAAGTAGGTAATAAAGCGCGTGTCAAATGATAGGCGCTATATAAATTCGTCTCGATGGTTTTCTCCAGAATATCTTCTGCTTCGTTTTGGATCTGGCCCGGCAAGAAAACGCCCGTATTATTAATAAGCACATCAATTTGATTCGTCTGCGCTAATATCCAGTTGGCAAAATCCAGAACTTGATTTTTTTGACTTAAATCCGCCGCAAAGGTAAGTAAACGATCCGTTCCTAATTCTGCTTTCAGGGCGTCTAATTTCGCTTGGTTTCGGGAGCACGTGTATACGGTAAATTGTTCTGCTAAAAACTTTTTTACGAGTGCTTTACCAATTCCTTGGCTTCCTCCACTTATAACTACGGATTTGTTCATTATCTTTGAGAATTAGCGCGTTCTTAAATTCAAACGCATGTCAAAATTAGGTAAATATTTAATCTTCCTGAGTAAGCTTTTTACAAATCCTGAGAAATTTCGGGTGTATTGGGCATTAACAATGCAAGAATGCAAAGATATTGGCATTAATTCGATGTTGATTGTAACGATTGTGTCTTCTTTTTTAGGAGCAGTGACATGTGTTCAAACGGCGGCGAATATGGAGAATCCTTTCGTTCCTAAGTATATCATTAGCTTAATTGTGCGTGATTCAACGATTTTGGAATTAGGTCCTACGATTACCTGTGTTGTTTTAGCGGGTAAAATTGGGTCAAATATTGCAGGCCAATTAGGGACCATGCGCATTACGGAACAAATTGATGCTTTAGAAGTAATGGGGATTAATTCTCCATCTTATTTAGTGCTACCCAAAATGATTGCAGCGATGCTTACTTTTCCGATGCTTGTGACCATGGCTTGTTTTTTAGGAATTTACGGTGGCTATTTAGCAGGATGGTTGACAGGTTCTGTAACCCAACAATCTTACATATACGGTTTGCAGTTCGACTTTAAACCTAATTACGTATTGTTTGCATTAATCAAATCGGTCGTATTTGGTTTTTTAGTTGCTTCCATTGCGGCCTTTCAGGGCTTTTATACCAAAGGTGGAGCTTACGAAGTAGGCAAGGCAAGTACGGCCGCAGTTACCAATGCATGTATCGCTATTCTAATTGCCGATTATCTGTTAGCGCAATTATTGGTAGGTTAGATTCGCTCAATAAAAACTTCTGTTGTCAACGTTGAAATGGCCGCGCCACGATAGGTGCCAAACACTGGTGTGATTTCTTCGGGTAAGCAAGATGCTGCCAAAGGAATGTGATTCCCAGATACGACTTCGTGTTGGGTTGGATCATAACCTCGCCAGCCGCCACCCGGCAAATATACCTCTACCCAAGCATGTAAGTGATGCGTTTGATTGGGCACATCAACAGGCGCCGCTCCTGTGTAATAACCCGAAACAAATCGAGTTGCAAGCCCCATTGTTCGGCAAAGCGCAGAGAAAAGTACCGCATAATCTCGGCAAGACCCTTTTCGATTTAAAAGGGTGAATTCGGGTGTATGGGGCGCACCTTCCTCGCGAATTTCATAGGCGAAATTTTTGTAGATGAACTCGTTTATCAGCATTAAAAACGCAGATGTTTCATATTGCACCTTCGAAGCGAGTTGGCGTGCTGTTTGTTCTACAACGGATGTAACTCCTTCGAGTCCTAAATAGGGGCTTAGCGTTTTTAAATAGGAATCTGAATAGCGCATCGGGAGTCGTTTGCTTTCAAAGGGAAAATAAACGAAATCGAAGGGATTAAATTCAGTTGTTTCCACTTGGGCCTGCATTTGAATTTGCAGGAAATTAGTGGGCTCCTTGAAAAATAAGATATTTTGGATGTTCCCCTCGGGGTCTAAATTCTTTGAAATCTGTACCGGTTGCGGTTCAATGCGTAAGTCAAACGACTGCACGCTTAGTAATGAGCTTTTTCTGGGATGTAAATACAAGACATGCGGATCCAGGGTGACGGGTTCGCTGTATTGATATTGAAGGCTATGATGTATTTTAGCGATCATCGGCTCGGTAATGTAAGCAAACTCTTCATCCAATGTTCATCGATTGTCTCGAGCGAATTACGCAAGGCTAAATTCCATTCGTCGGAAATCTTTTGCATGTCCTCTTTGTGTAATCGAATTTCTTTGGCTTTGAAACTATTCTTTTCGTAAACCACAACATCTATTGGGTAATCAACATCATTTGTGCTCACTTGTGTGGCATCAAAAGATAAGAAGCCCATTTTAAGTGCATCTTTTAAGGGAGTCTCAAAGCTGAGGTTACGGTTCAAGAGGGGTTTTCCATAATTGGAATTACCTATGATTTGGTACTTCAAACCATCATTGATTTCAATCCAATTGCCTTCCGGGAAGATTAGGAACAATTTATGTTCGCTGTCTTTGGGCATTTGTCCACCTACGATGGCATGAAGATTAAAATTATAACCTTCTTTTTCTAAAGCCTCACGATCTTCTTGTGCGACCTTTTTAAGCATTTGGCCGAAAGCCGTTGCTGCCTGGAACATGTAATCATAGCTTGATTCTTCTTCTTCAATTTTTTGATTGAAGTAGGTGACTGCTTTGTCGCGCACAGAACGCAAACCTGCCGTCATGATGAATAAGCTGTGCTTATTAATTTCATGAATCGATATTTTCTTGTTGGAATACATTTCATTTCCCGCCGTAATACGGGTATCGGCAATTGCAATAAGACCTTCTTTAACGGTGATTCCTAAACAGTATGTCATAAATGATGGGTGGCAAATGGGAGCGCAATATTACAAATTAAAATTGAGAAGCCGGGTTAGCTGACCGGCTTCAAATCGAAATAGGTGTTGAAAATGGTCTGGCCGATTTCGTTGTTTTTACTTTGGAAATTATCTAAAAACTGATGTAATCCTGTATTCAAAATGTCATCGATTTCCGTGAATTGCACTTCGGAAAGCAATTTGGATACTTTTTTCTCGGCAAGGTTGGAATATCCGCTATCGAAAGATGTGCCTGATATTGCATACAAAGATGCTTCAGCTTCTTGTAAACAATGTACCACAGAACGTGGAAAGCTTTTGTCTAGGATCAAAAACTCCACAATGTTCTTCGGGTTAATGACCTTGTATTGTTGGCGAAACATGTTGTAGGCCGAGTTGGATTTCAGCACCGCCGACCACAATAATAGGTCCAGCGGAGAACCAATCGCGTCTATATCCGGGAGGAGTGTAAAATACTTCACATCTAAGAAACGCGTAGTTTTGTCGGCGCGCTCAAGTAATTTCCCCAATTGGCCAAAATGCCAGCCTTCTCCTCGAGTAATAGTAGAGTCCACAATGCCGTAAAATAATTGACTTCCTGATTTGATTTCCTCCAAAAAGCCTTGATAGCGGGAAATTTCCCATTCTCTACTCCCTTCGACACGATCTTTAACTTTCCAATAGATTTGGTTGACGTATTCCCACATTTCCCTGGAGATGCTCTCGCGAATGGTTCGTGCATTTTCACGTGCGCTGTACAGGCAAGATAGAATGGAGTTTGGATTGCTTTCGTCAAATGTCATGAAATAGAGGACATTTTCTCGATTGGCCGCCGGGTAATGCTCAAAGAAATTGTAATGATCGGCGGTGGCGACAATAAGTGGTTCCCATTGTTCTGGAACATTGGGTGGTAGATCCAATGCAAGGTTGAAATTTACTGAAATGAAACGCGCGTAATTGTCGGCGCGTTCAATGTACCGATTCATCCAATAGATGGAGTTTGCTACTCGACTTAACATAGGCTGTATAATTTTTAAATGCTTGATTACCTATAAGGTATTTTTAAAATTAGCCTTTTTTTCGAGTTAGCCGCATGCTTGTGCGCGATATTTTAAAAAGTCTTTCGAAACTTCAGATTATCCTTGATTTATTCCCATAATCTTGAGGGCATTTTGTATTTTTGTTACTTAGCTTTTTGAATCCCTTTTTATGTTTTACCAGTACCTTATCAAGCCTTTCTTTTTTCTGTTTGATCCTGAGCGCGCACATTATTTGCTTGCGGATATCATCAAGTTTTCGATGAAGATTCCGGGTGTTCCGGCATTGTTTCGACTCATTTATGGATATGAGCATCCGAGCTTGGCGCGAACGGTTTTTGGTATACGATTCCCTAATCCGGTTGGATTAGCAGCGGGATTTGACAAGAATGCCCTTTTGGTGGATGAGTTTTCGCATTTGGGATTTGGCTTTATCGAGGTGGGAACTGTTACCCCCAAGGCACAAGCAGGAAATGATAAGCCTCGTTTATTTCGTTTACCGGCTGATGGAGGGATTATAAATCGGATGGGATTCAACAATGAAGGCTTGGATGCGATGAAAAAGCGCTTGCAAGACCGTAAGTCTCAAGTGATCATTGGAGGGAATTTGGGTAAAAATAAAGTTACTCCAAACGAGGAGGCAGATGAAGATTATTGCAAAGGTTTTGAAGCCCTGTATGATGTCGTGGATTATTTTGTGGTCAATGTGAGTTCGCCCAATACGCCTAATTTGCGTGCATTGCAGGAGAAGGAGCCACTTCAAAATTTACTAATGCGCCTTCAAAACTTGAATGCTGCCAAGCCCAAGCAAAAGCCTATTTTGCTTAAAATAGCCCCCGATTTGACGAATGAGCAATTGGATGATGTGATTGAAATTGTTTTATCCACGAAGATTGCCGGATTGATTGCGACGAATACGACCTTGTCACGCGATGGGCTGCATTCCGATGAATCTTTGAAATCGCAATCCGGCGGCTTAAGTGGTAAGCCGGTACGTGCGCGGTCGACGGAGGTGATTGCTTACATTCATCAAAAATCGAATGGACAAATTCCGATAATTGGGGTGGGAGGGATTCATTCTGCGGAAGACGCCCTTGAGAAATTGCGTGCAGGAGCGAGTTTGGTGCAAATTTACACGGGATTCATTTATGAAGGTCCGGGGTTGATTAAGGAAATCAATCAAGGAATCGTACATGCGGGACTGTAAAAATGATTTTGTAAATCGAATCAAAAAGTCGAAATTTATATGTTAAATATGATTGTTTCTTAGATGGCCAAGAAGATAGTAAATCCTACGAGTACCCTTCAAATTAATTTTGATTCTGAAAACAGGAAGCCCAAAACACCTGCTGAGATTGCATATCGCGTTCGATTGATTTTCGGATGTTTTTTGTTGCTTGTTGGTTTTCTTTTGCTTTTTGCTTTCGGGTCAAGTTTCTTCGTAGGAGTTGCTGATCAGAGCGAAGTTTCGGAAGGAGCCTTGGATGTGATTGCAGGATCTGATATTCCGGTGAAAAACTGGGCAGGGCTACTAGGGGCAAAAATTGCACACTTCTTTTTGTTTAGAACTTTTGGTTGGTCGTCGCTTCTTTTGATTCCACTATTCTTTTTGTCAGCCATTAAATTGATTTTCAAACGCGAGGTGTATCCCTTGGATCGCTTAACCTGGCAACTGATTTTCTACATTATTTGGGGAAGTTTAATCGCGGGATTTTTTGTTTATCAATTGGATTTGCCTCATTCGATTGGCGGAGGCGTGGGATATTTTGTCAGTGAGAAATTAATTCAATTGATCGGATACTTGGCCATTTTTGCGCTTGGATTTGCGGGATTAGTGTTTTTGATTTTATTCTATCAATGGAATCCTTCTAGGCCTAAAGTCCAAACAGCAGCTTCTGGGGGTGCATTGCCAGTCGATGAGTTTGCTGAGGAAGAGGCCTTGTTTGATGATGACGATGATTCCCCGGTTCATGTGGATAATGAGGATTTAGAGACTTACCGCCCGCTTGTTCCACCAGTTAAGGTAGATGACGTAGAGGATGTATTGCCTGCTGATTTGCCGATTGTCGAAGAGCAAATTGCGGAAGCGGCATTGGAAGAAGTGGATGAAACGCCATTTACATTCAAGGTGGCTGATGAAGATGATGCGGCTGTTGAAGTTGAGGAAACACAAGCAACTACCCCTGTTCAGGCGAATGATTTAGTTGCCCAATTTGGTTTATATGATCCTACGGCTGACTTGCCTAAGTATGTCTATCCGACGCTTGATTTGTTGAAGGAATATGATCAGAAGAATCAGACAACGCAAGTGACGATGGATGAGCTGAAGGAAAACAAGGAGAAGATTGTGGAGACCTTGTTGAACTATGGCATTGGAATTCAGAAAATTGAAGCGACGATTGGGCCAACGGTTACGTTGTATGAAATTGTGCCAAAAGCGGGTGTTCGTGTTAGTAAAATTACCTCGTTGGAAGATGACTTATCGCTTTCTTTGGCAGCCATGGGTGTTCGTATTATTGGGCAAATGCCGGGTAAAGGTACGATTGGTATCGAGGTAGCGAATAAGAACCGAGAAATGGTTCCAGTACGTGCCGTGATTGGTTCGGAGAAATTCCAAAAGTCAACATATGATTTGCCGATTACCTTGGGTAAGACGATTTCGAACGAAATTTTTGTGGCTGATCTAGCCAAAATGCCTCACTTATTGATGGCTGGTGCTACGGGACAAGGTAAGTCGGTAGGTTTGAATATGTTATTGACGTCCTTAATTTACAAGAAACACCCTTCGACCTTGAAGTTTGTATTGGTGGATCCGAAGAAGGTTGAGTTGTCCTTATTTAATAAGTTGGAGCGCCATTTCTTAGCCTGTTTGCCCGATTCTGCGGAGGCAATTATTACGGATACTAAAAAGGTTGTGGCGACTTTGAATTCCCTTTGCAAGGAGATGGATATGCGTTACGATAAGCTGAAGGAAGCGGGATGTCGTAATATTAAAGAATACAATACGAAATTCATCAATCGCCGCTTGAATCCGAATGAGCATGATTTCATGCCGTATATCGTTTTGGTGATTGACGAATTAGCCGACTTGATGTTGACCGCAGGTAAAGAAGTGGAGCATCCGATTGCCCGTTTAGCGCAGTTGGCCCGTGCCATCGGTATTCACTTAGTTGTTGCGACACAACGTCCATCTGTGAACGTTATTACGGGTACAATTAAGGCCAATTTTCCGGCACGTTTATCGTTCAAGGTCATGTCGAAAATCGACTCCCGTACGATTTTGGATGCGGGTGGTGCTGATCAATTGGTGGGTATGGGAGACATGCTCTTATCGATGGGATCTGAGGTAATTCGTTTGCAATGTGCGTTTGTAGATACGCCAGAAGTTGAGGAGATTTGTGACTTTATTGGGAACCAACAAGGCTATTCATCTGCCTATTTATTGCCAGAACCTGATGCTGATGAAATGGGAGGCCAGGATCGAGGCGATGTGGATTTGGGCGATCGGGATTCGTTTTTTGATGAGGCAGCGCGTTTGGTTGTGATGCATCAGCAGGGAAGTACTTCCTTGATTCAGCGTAAATTGAAATTAGGTTATAACCGTGCAGGTCGATTGATTGATCAATTGGAGGCTGCGGGCATTGTGGGTTCTTTTGGCGGATCAAAGGCTCGGGAAGTATTGGTAAAATCTGAAGTAGAGTTAGAAGAAATTTTGAAAAATTTAAAGTAATGAAAAAGATATTAGCGTTTGTATTGTTATCGATCCCTGTTTGGGGGCAAGCGAATAAGGCCATAAGTTTAATAGATGGCATGCAGAAGAAATATAAAAGCATGGGGTCGTTTTCAGCAAATTTCAGCTATCAAATCGATGGTGGAAATGCGATGAATGGTTCGATTACCGTGAAGGGGACTAAGTTTCGCTTGAAGACGGCTGGACAGGAGATTTTCAATAATGGGAAAGAGGTTGCGACCTATATCAAAGAAATCAATGAAGTGAATATTTCGGCCTTTGATCCCGCGGATGGCGACTTGAATCCGGCAAAGATTTACACCTTTGACAAAAAAGGCTATAAGTTTACTTGGGTAGGTGAATCAGGCGGCGTTGCTACAGTTGAGATGGTTCCAGGTACTAAAGCGGCTCAGGTGAAGCATATCAGCCTTAAAATCAATACGTCGGACTTTACGGTGAAGTCTTGGACGATTGTTAATAAGTCGGGTAAGAAACAATTGTTTACAGTGACGAAATTGAATTCCAAAGCGGGTGCGGATGATGCGTTCTTTACATTTAATAAGAAGGCATTTCCTGGAGTAGAGGTGAATGATTTAAGATAACAATTACTAGACGCGATACTTCGCGTCTCTACAAATGCGAATAAAAAAAGCGCGAATTTCGCGCTTTTTGATTTTATGCCATTTCAAGGATTAATTGCTTCATGATTTCCAGACCGTCCGTATTATTCAAATCAGGATCTGCCGCACGTTCTGGGTGTGGCATCAATCCGAATACATTGCGTCCTTCATTGCAAATTCCAGCGATGTTCAATAAACTTCCGTTTGGATTGGCTTCTTCTGTTACTTGTCCATTCGCATCGCAATAGTAAAATAAGATTTGATCATTTGCTTGTAGCGATGCCAAAGTTGCTTGATCCGCAAAATAACGTCCTTCCGCATGCGCGATGGGTATTTTGTAGGCTTTGTTACGATCTAACTCTTGCGTCAATAAAGCATTGTTTGTCGCAGCCTTCAGGTAGATATTTTTTGAAATGAATTTTTGGGAATTATTGCGTAATAAAACGCCAGGCAATAAATGTGCCTCAACCAATACCTGAAATCCATTGCAGATACCCATCAAATAGCCACCATTCTTAGCGAATTCAATGACGTGTTCCATGATAGGTGAAAAGCGTGCAATGGCACCTGATCGCAAGTAATCTCCATAAGAGAAACCACCTGGTACGATGATGAAATCACAGCCTTGTAAATCAGTATCCTTGTGCCACAATTTTATGGCCTCGTGGCCTAAGCTTTGAATTACGCCAACGGTGTCATCATCACAATTGGAACCCGGAAATACGATTACGCCAAATTTCATTTCTTTTCTGTCTTAATTTTGTGCAAAAATACGGGATTTCAGCGATTTATTTTAGCAATTCTTTATCAAATAAATAGCTTTCTTCATCCAATTCCGGTGCATGGTCTAATTGGATTTCTTGCCATGCTGAATTTGGATTGATTTTCTCGCCTGATTTAAGTGTGAGTGGAAAGCTGATGGCATCACTCAGGTTACTCCAGCGATAGCGCATTGTCCATGAATTGCCTGATTGAAGGATGCTATATTGCAAATTGGGATTCTTCACTTGATACAAGTAATTCAACATCAAATCCTTGATAGGCTTGTTCAAATGCTTGCTCCAAAATTCGACAACTTCTTGCGTATTCGTGTTCTTGTGATAAAAGGCTAAACAAAATTCGCGCATGGTTTTAAACCAAAGGGCATCATCTTGAATGATATTTCGCAAGGTATGGAACATCCAGGTTCCCTTGAAATACATGTCGGAATCCGGGTGCTGGTAATTGACCTGATAAGGGCCCGCAATCGGGAAAGCATAGCGAATGTTTCTTTTTTGACCATTCAAGTATTCTTGTGCTCTAGCCTTGCCAAATTTCTCCTCCACATAAATGGCCTCAGCATAAGTTCCTAAGGCTTCATGGATCCATAAATCTGCATGATCGGAACAAGAGATGGAATTACCAAACCATTCATGTGCCGACTCATGTATAATGATAAAATCGAAACCAAATTTGTTGTTTTTGTAGTGGTTACCATATGCCACTGCACTTTGGTGTTCCATGCCCCAATAATCGGTTTCCACTAAAGCATATCCATCCTGTGGGAAAGGGTAGGGTCCAAAATATTTCTCAAAAATGCGCAACATTTCTTCACTTTGCTCGAAGTGTTTTTTTGCAATTGCCTCATTTTCTTTGAGAACATAATAGTCTAAATCCAAGTTCTTGCCATTCAATTGCTTCATCGTTTTGGACCAATGCGCATAATCGGCCATATTGATGCTAACATTATACAGATTAATCGGATAGCTGACTCTCCAATGATATTCGTCGGTGGATGCCTTGCTGATTTTTTCTACCAGATTTCCGTTGGAAACAGAAACCAGTCCTTTCGGGCCTTCGATGTGGATGTCCATGGATGCGGGTTCGTCGGAAGGATGATCCTTGCAGGGCCACCAAACCGATGCACCTAATCCCTCACAGGATACGGTTACCCAAGGATTTCCTTTGGGATCTTTTGTCCAGGAAAATCCGCCATCCCAAGGCGGTTTAACAGCCGGTCGGGGATTTCCGTGGTACTTCACCCAAACCGTTTGAACTTGTTTGGTGGGAATCAATTTGCCTGCTTGGATGAAGATCGCATTGCCATCCCGTCGGAAGTTTACTTTTTTATTGGCCCAACGGATTTCGTCTACAACCAAGTTGGCAAATAAATCTAATTGAATCTCTTTTGTTTGTTGGGTCGTAACAAAACGAATGCTATTCGTTCCTGCAATGCTTTTTTCTGCCGGATTCACAGCTACATGTAAGTCGTAATGCAGTACATCGAAACAAGCTCTTGCCGGGCTTAATGTTCCGCGAAGACTATCCGCATGGCTGAATTTTTGTGCAAATAAACCGAAGGGGATCAGGAGAATGAAGAGTAATTTCTGGGTCATTGGAATGAAATGTGAATTTAAAGATATAAAAAAAGCTGCACCTTGAAAGTGCAGCTTTTGATATACATGCAGAAAAATACTAGTAACGGTAATGCTCCGGCTTGAATGGACCCGCTTGAGGTACACCGATGTATTCTGCTTGTTCTTTTTCTAATTTCTCCAACTTCGCACCGATGTGAGCTAAGTGCAAGAATGCTACTTTCTCATCTAAGTGTTTGGGTAAGATATACACTTTGTTCTCGTAATTTTTAGAATTAGCCCATAATTCCAATTGAGCTAATGTTTGGTTACAGAATGAGTTCGACATCACGAAAGATGGGTGACCCATGGCACAACCTAAATTTACCAAACGACCTTCTGCCAAAACGATAATGTTTTTACCGTCGATGGTGTACATGTCAACTTGAGGTTTGATTTGGTCTTTCGTAGAACCGTAGTTGTTGTTTAACCATTCCATGTCGATTTCATTATCAAAGTGACCGATGTTACAAACAATCGCTTTGTCTTTCATCGCTTTGAAGTGACGATCACGGATGATTTTTACGTTACCTGTAGCCGTAACAAAAATGTTTGCGCGTGAAGCAGCTTCATCCATCGGAACAACTTCATAACCATCCATGGCCGCTTGAAGCGCACAGATTGGGTCGATTTCTGTGACCAAAACACGGCAACCCGCACCACGTAATGAATCAGCAGAACCTTTTCCTACGTCACCATAACCTGCTACCACAGCAACTTTACCAGCTAGCATCAAGTCAGTTGCACGACGAATCGCATCAACCAATGACTCTTTACAGCCGTATTTGTTATCAAATTTAGACTTCGTTACCGAGTCATTCACGTTGATCGCAGGTAAGAATAATGTGCCATTCTTCATTCGCTCATATAAACGGTGAACACCTGTCGTTGTTTCTTCTGAAAGACCTTTAATGCCTTCGATTAACTCAGGATACTCATCAAAAACCATGTTTGTCAAATCACCACCATCATCCAAGATCATGTTCAAGGGTTGACGATCTTCTCCAAAGAATAAAGTTTGCTCGATACACCAGTTGAATTCTTCTTCATTCATGCCTTTCCAAGCATAAACAGGAATACCTGCCGCTGCGATAGCTGCTGCTGCGTGGTCTTGCGTAGAGAAAATGTTACAAGATGACCAAGTTACATCGGCTCCTAAAGCTGTTAATGTTTCGATTAAAACCGCAGTTTGAATGGTCATGTGTAAACAACCTGCGATACGAGCACCTTTTAGGGGTTGTGCTGCGCCAAATTCCGCACGTAGCGCCATTAAGCCCGGCATTTCAGCTTCTGCTAATTGAATCTCTTTGCGACCCCAGTCGGCCAATGCAATGTCTTTAACTTTGTAAGGTACGTAAGTGCCTGATTGTGATGCCATTGTGTATTGTTTTTTATTTCGAATTCTTAAGAAAGTGCAAATTTAGCCCTTTATTGTTGCCCAACAAAATTTTGTTTTAATAAACGATTGACTAAGATTCCAAGAAAGCTAAAACACTTTCGAGTTGGATCCCACGAGAACCTTTTACTAACAAAAAGCTATTCGTAATGGGGTTATCTTGTAACCAATTATGTAGTCCAAATTTGTCTGGGAAATAATAGGCCTGTGGCAAATGGATTAATGCATGTTGCATGTAATTACCTACAAGAAGTACCTTCGAAAATTGGAATCTAGCGATTAGTTTACCAAGAGAAGCGTGTTCACTTGCTGATAAATCACCCAATTCAAACATGTCGCCTAGGATGACAATTTTAGGGTTATTTTCTGTTTCTGCAAAATGAGAAATAGCAGCCTCCATGGAAGATGGATTCGCATTGTATGCGTCCATTAAGACTTGGTTGGATCCTATTTTGATGAATTGCGATCGATGGTTCGTTGGCTGGTAAGAACTAATTCCAATCCGACAAGCTTCATCGCTTAAGTCAAATGCTTTTCCAACGGCAATGGCCATTTGGATATTTTCAAAATTATAAATTCCGGGGAGGTGTGATTTTACCAGGCTTCCATCAGCACAGGAAAAAGTAATGGTTGGTTTCGCCTCGATGAGGCTTGTGGGCATCTCCGCATTTGCCACGATGCAATTGGCGATGCCGCGCTCTTCGCTCATCTTGTGCACGACATTTTTGTCTTTTGGTAAAAAGACCGTTCCGCCATGTTGGGCAACATAATCAAATAATTCCCCTTTTCCTTTGCGGACACCCGCCTCCCCGCCAAAGCCTTCTAAATGGGCCTTGCCGATATTGGTAATTAAGCTGTGTGTCGGCTGAGCGATTTCAACCAATTCTTTGATGTCACCTTGCTTATTCGCACCCATTTCGATCACCGCAACTTCATGCGTGGATTTGATCTGCAAAATGGAAAGCGGAACGCCAATGTGGTTATTTAAATTCCCAGCAGTGGCATAGCAATGGTATTTTTGAGATAGGACCGAAAATAATAATTCTTTCGTCGTTGTTTTGCCGTTTGAACCCGTCAATCCAATGATAGGAATACTCAGCGTATTACGATAATCCCGTGCTAAATCTTGAAGGGCTTTTAGGCTATCCTCCACGAGTAAGGTCTGATCGCCTGTTTCGAAGTTTATGTCATCGATGACTGCGGCTATGGCTCCTTTTTCTAAAGCTTCTTTCGCTAAGGCATTGGCATTGAAATTAGGACCTTTCAAAGCGAAAAATAGATTTCCTGGTTGAATCTTACGTGTATCCGTGCAGACACCTGTTGAGGATAGAAAAAAATCTAAAAGAGCTGAATTTAAAATCTTCATGTTAATTTTAGTGAGCCTTTGTTTTTGCAGCTACAAATATCGAATGAAAAATTGTTTAATCCTTTTATTGTACTTGATAAGTATGCAAATCCAAGGCCAGACCTTACGATTTGATGTGTTTCAAGGCATGACGGTTAGTCAAAATGGCCAAACGCTATCGAACGCTTGGTCTGGAGGAATGAATTCCATGCAATACCAAAGTATGGATTTAAATGGGGATGGCGTGCAGGATTTGATAACGTATGATCGGACGAGCCAACAAATTTCCACTTTTTTGCAGGATGCTAGCGGAACGTTTCATTTCACCACCAATTATGCTAGCCTATTCCCCTTCATCGAAAATTGGTTCGTCCTGGTGGATTATAATCAAGACGGTCGGAAAGATTTATTTTGTTCCAGCTCAGCTGGCATCAAGGTTTACCAAAATAAATCCAAGCAAGGTCAAGTACATTTCGAGAAAATACAAGATTCCATATATACTCAAGGTTTTGCAGGTCTGGTGAATTTGTATGTTGCCTCTCCTGATATCCCTGTTATTGCGGATGTCGATCATGATGGAGACATTGATGTGCTGACTTTTGAGCCAGGAGGTCATTACATCGAATTTCATGAGAATGTTTCCTTGCAAAAATCGGGTAAAGCGGATTTGGATTTCCAAAAATCATCCCAGAACTGGGGTAATATTGTTCACTTTGATTGTAGGGAAGCCCAAATACTAAACTCCGAAATTCATGCTCAAGCTGTAGGACAGGTAAATCGAGCTGAACACGTAGGAAATGCCTTGGGAAGGTCCGCTACGAATGATTTATACATGGGACATGTTTCTTGCAACAATTTGGCTTTTGTGAAAAATCATGGAACCAACAAACAAGTAAACTATTCAAATTTTGATTTTGACTTTTTATCCGCTTTTCCAGGCCTTACTGGCATGTTTTTTTCTGCAAGTCCACTTCCGTTAAACGCGAATCAGGAAGATCTATTTGTTTCAGTGAACACAGCCGATAATGCAGGTTTTTTGCAGGATTTTCAGCATTCATCCTTTCAGATTTCAGCGGGAAAAGTAAAACCCTTTTTACAAGATCAAATGATCGATGTAGGGGAGAAGGCGAGTCCTTGTTTTTTTGATGTGGATGACGACGGGGATTTAGATTTATTGATTGGGCACGCTGGTTATCGGAAAGGAAATGACGTTCGTGCAGGAATTTATTTATATGAAAACCAAACTGGTGTTTTGGTTTTTAAAAGCTCGGATTATTTAGGACTCGCTTCACGAGAATCGCTTACGGACATTGTTTTGCAAAACCAAGATGGCCAAGTCCTTGTGGTTGGTCAAAGTTCGCAGGGCCCTCAAGTTTTTAAAATCAGGCGTCAGCAATTAATTCCTTTTAATCTAGCATTGAGTTTCGGAGACGTACCGATTGTTAGTCCATGGGGGAATCTAGTTTTATCAAAATCGGGACGTATTCGTTTGGGGAGGAATGCCGACTGGGGGCAATTGAGTAAAGAGACTTGGCAACTGCGAACTTGTCAAATTATTGATCTAGATGGAGATGGAACACCAGAATTTATTGGTTTAGACATGCATGGAGCATGGCATTTGGGGAATTACGAAGCAGACTTGGATGCGATAACTTGGCGATCAGCGGATTTTCAAGGTTTTTCCGTGGGCAGAAATGCGCGTTTAAGTGTGACTGATATCAATGCGGACGGTCGGCAGGATTTGATTGTTGGAACCGGCGCTGGCGGAATTTATTTATTGGAGAATAAGAGTAATTCACCAGTTTGGGATGACATAGAGAATAAACACTTACAAGTTTGGCCTAATCCACATTCAGGTCTCATTCACGTATTGACAAGTCAGCCTGGGGAATTGCAACTATATAATACGATGGGTCAAAAAATTTCAGCGACCACGATGCAAGCAGGAAAAACCTATGATTTTTTGAGTTCGGGTATGTCGGTATTACGCTTTGTAGATACAAGTGGAAAAGTGACTACACAAAAACTCCAACAAGATTAAAAGAATTTTCCGGCACCTAAGACGATTTGGCGTAAGCTGACGATGATGATAACAATACCTACCAAAATCATCATGCTCTTCGCCGGTAGCTTATTGGCCAAACGTGCAGCGATCGGAGCAGCCACAACACCCCCTAAAATTAAGCCGGCAATGACTTGCCAATAGCCTAAGCCAATCACCGTAAAGAAGGTAATCGAAGAGGCAAGGGATACAAAAAATTCAGTAAGGTTAACGCTTCCAATCGTATATTTCGGATGGCGTCCCGAGGCAATTAATGTGGATGAAACGATAGGGCCCCAGCCACCACCACCGATGGAATCTAGGTAACCGCCGAATAGTGCCAACCAGCCCACTTTCTTTAATTGGCGTTTTTCTTGTCGTTTGATTAATGCTTTTCGGATGATGATTGCCCCTAAAAATAAGGTGTAAATGGAAACGATCGGTTTAATGTAGCCTGCGTAAACTTCTAAAGAAGAAAGTACATAGGCTCCTAAAATGGCACCAATGACTCCTGGAATAACTAAGGTTTTAAACAGTTTGGAATTAACATTCCCAAATTTCAAGTGCATGTACCCTGAAACGCCCGAGGTGAATACTTCAGATGCATGTACGCTGGCAGAAGCTGCAGCAGGAGTGATGCCTACCGACATTAAAAAAGTAGTCGCAGTAACACCATAAGCCATACCGAGGGCTCCATCAATCATTTGGGCAATAAATCCGCCTAGCACATAATATAGAATTTCTGAATCAACTGTATTAAAGACGGCAATGATATTTTCTGCCGTGAGATATGAGAATAATAAATGTCCAACAATCATTAATGCTAAGGCATTACTGATGTGTATGATTACTTCCGTGATGCTTCGCTCTCTTTTCCAAATGATGTTGATAGCTTTTAATAAGCTTGGAAATTTAGGCTTTTGGGGCGTTGACTCAGGTTGTGTGGACATGGGTAAAATTTATAATCCTACAAAACTAATAGACTTTACTTAATCTACCAATAAAGTAGAGTAAATATTTTTTCATAAAATTCGTGTAAATTGCATGCCCTTTTGAAAAACAAACAATTATATGCGTTCAGAGTATCAATTTCGTGAGATCGAAAAAGCGTGGCAAGGATTTTGGGAGCAAAACCAAACATTCAAAGCACAGGTAAATCCTAATAAACCCAAGTATTATGTGTTGGACATGTTTCCTTATCCATCGGGAGCGGGACTGCATGTAGGCCATCCACTGGGGTACATCGCTTCAGATATCATGGCGCGTTATAAGCGTTTGCAGGGATATGAGGTGTTACATCCCATGGGATTTGATTCCTTTGGTTTACCTGCTGAGCAATATGCGATTCAAACGGGTCAGCATCCTGCGATTACGACGGAACAAAATATTACTCGTTACATTGAGCAATTGAAAAACATGGGTTTTTCGTTTGATTGGACGCGTGAAGTACGAACGTCGGATCCCGGCTATTACAAATGGACGCAGTGGATTTTTATGCAATTATTTAATGCTTGGTATAACCAAGAAACGGATATGGCTGAGTCGATTGATACCTTGAAAAGTATTCTAGCTTCCCGAGGTTCTATCGGCTTGAAAGCGGTTTGTGAAGACGATGTGGAGCGTATTTCAGCGGATGCTTGGAATGCCATGAATGAGGAGGAGCAATATAGCTATTTATTGAATTTTCGTTTGGCTTATTTGGATGATTCGGTTGTCAACTGGTGTCCACAATTAGGTACGGTGTTAGCGAACGATGAAGTTAAAGATGGTTTATCTGAGCGTGGAGGTTATCCAGTGGAGCAGAAAAAAATGCGCCAATGGTCGATGCGCATCACGGCCT
>DKIP01000041.1:36383-36837 GCA_002454335.1 Cytophagaceae bacterium UBA6715
TCAAGGTGTTTACGACGCGTGTAGATACGATTTATGGAGTTTCTTTCATGGTGTTAGCGCCAGAGCATGAATGGGTGGCGGAATTAACAAAGCCAGAACAACAGGCTGACGTGGATGCCTACATCACATGGACGAAATCTCGTTCGGAATTAGATCGTGTTTCAGAAGTTAAAACCGTTTCAGGGGTATTCACAGGTTCTTATGTGATTAACCCATTGAATAATGAGCGTGTGCCTTTGTTCTTAGCCGATTATGTGTTGGCTGGTTATGGAACGGGTGCTGTAATGGGAGTCCCTTCTGGAGACCAACGTGACTGGAATTTTGCCAAACATTTTGATTTGCCTATTCCTGCCATCTTAGATGCGCAAAAAGATATTGAAAAACAGGCTGATAATACCAAAGAGGGGAAATATATCAATTCGGGGATTATCAATGGCATGGGCTATAAGCAAGC
>DKIP01000041.1:36979-49390 GCA_002454335.1 Cytophagaceae bacterium UBA6715
TATTTTAAGCCTACGGCCTCAGGCCACTTATTGCCTTATTTAATTCAGGAGTCTGAATTACCTTTAGAATTGCCTAAAATCGATAAATATTTACCTACAGAAACGGGTGAGCCGCCATTAGGACGTGCTGCGGATTCATGGAAATACCAGGGGCAATATGATTACGAATGGTCGACCATGCCGGGTTGGGCTGGTTCATCTTGGTACTGGTATCGTTACATGGACGCACAAAATGATACTGCATTTGCTTCCGCGGAGGCAGTGAATTATTGGAAAGCTGTTGACCTGTACATTGGTGGTTCTGAGCATGCCACGGGACACTTGTTGTACTCGCGTTTTTGGAATAAGTTCTTGAAGGATTTAGGGTATGTAGCGGAGGAGGAATTTGCGAAGAAATTGATTAATCAAGGGATGATTCAAGGTCGGTCAAATTTTGTCTATCGTGTTAAAAATTCCGATCGAGTGACTTTTGTGTCACATGGATTAAAAGATCAATACGATGTGGCTGCGCTGCATGTGGATGTGAATATTGTGGAGAATGACGTGTTAGACGTAGAAGAATTCAAGCGTTCTCGTAACGATGTACCTTCGGATGCGCAATTCATCTTGGAAGATGGAAAATACGTTTGCGGTTGGGAAGTGGAGAAAATGTCCAAATCGAAATTCAACGTTGTGAATCCGGATGATTTAATTGCCAAATATGGTGCAGATACCTTGCGTGTGTATGAGATGTTCTTGGGGCCATTGGAGCAATTCAAGCCTTGGAATACAAATTCCATCTCTGGGTCGCATAATTTCTTGCGCAAGGTATGGCGTTTGTTCTTTGATGAGCAAGCACAAAAATCGCTACTGGTGGATACTCCAGCATCTCCGGAAGAATTAAAGGTTTTACATACAGCCATTCGCAAGGTTCAGGATGACTTGGATCGTTATTCATTTAATACGGTTGTCTCGACCTTGATGATTTGCGTAAATGATTTAGGCCAATTGAAATGCCATAAGAAATCGGTGCTTCGTGAATTGGTTTTATTGCTATCTCCTTATGCGCCGCACATGGCCGAAGAATTATGGTTGGCCTTAGGAGAAGAAGCAGGAAGTATTTCGCATGCCAAATTCCCGGTATTCAATCCTGAATTTTTGGTAGAGAATGAATTCAATTATCCGATTTCCTTTAATGGGAAGGTGAAATTAACCTTAGCCTTTTCTGCGACGGCAAGTCCCGCTGAGGTGGAGGCAGCTGTGCTGGCTAATGAACAAGTGCAGAAACACTTGGATGGCAAAGCACCTACGAAAGTGATTGTGGTTCCGAAACGGATTGTGAATATAGTATTAGGGAAATAGATTGAAAGGGCTGAGGAATCAGCCCTTTTTAGTTGTGGACAACAAGATCAATAACTTTAAATAATGTGAGGCAAAAGGTCATTAAGCCAAGTGTCCATTTGATATGTGATTTCATTGTTTTTTCAATTGTAGCCTCGATTCTAGCTTCAAAAGAAACGAATCTCGCTTCAAGGGTTTGAAATTTGCCTTCAAGGGAATAGAATCTATTTTCAAGTTCATAAAACCTTTTTTCAAGTTCATGAAATTTGCCCTCGAGTACAATGAATCTACCCTCTAGTACTTGGAATCTACCCTCAAGCTCAATAAATTTTCCTTCAAGTTCACAAAAGTCCATCCGCAATTGTGCCACATCTGCAGCCACTTCATCCAATCGCTGATCCAAATGATTAATGTGATTGAATGCAGATTTCATGAGAAGGGTGTTCACATCCTGATCCGTTAATGCTTCACCCAAGGAAAACTTGTTCTCAATCAGCTGAATTCGTGGCTGAATCATTTCGAGGAGTAGGTTCTCAATTTTGATATTCTTTTTCATCTTACGGGCTAAGTTTGATGACACAAATTTCGTCCGGAGAAATACCTTTTCCTATTCAAAAAGTAACTAATTGAATGATTATCAATGAATTGATTTAATCCATTCGCGAATGAGGGCGACACCTTCTTGGTGAATAATGGTGCGGCCGAGTTCCGGCATCATGACACCAGGATCATGCGAATTCATCCGATAGAGCAAAATACTTTCTGCGGGTTTCCCCGCAACGATGTCATACAATAAACCGCCTGACCCGCGACCTGCCGCCACGGGTGATTTCATGATGCCGTAAGCCGTCGTACCATAATAGCGATAATCTAAAAATAAGCCAGAACTCTTAGCGGGTCCTTTCGGATTGTGGCAATGCGCACAATTGATGTCTAAATATGCCTTTACTCGTTCATTGAGTGGAGCATTCTCGTCGATATACGAAACGAATTTTGGCCTAGTTCCGGGTACATTTGTCAACTGATTCGTCTGACTCCAATAATCCAATTGGTTTTCTTCTCCATGGGCATAGCGCATCGAGGCATTCATTTGTCGGGCGCTTGGACCTATCGGCGTCATTATGCCATCGCGTTCGTGGCATCCTTTGCATTGATTCATATTCGGCACGACATAATGTACCTGCTGCTTTTTACCCTGCATGTTTTTGAACTCCACCAAACTCGTCCCTCCAGCTACTTCTAAATAGGCTTCGGTTTGCTCTTCATTCCAAATATAAGGCAATGCCACCCAGCCTGTAGTTTCGTGGCTTAGGATACGTGTTTCCATGATTCGCCGACCAGATTCCGGTTTGCGTTCATCGATGGGATAATAAAAGGTTTTGGCTATGCGTGTTCCCACCGGGAATTGTAAAACGGAATCCGGATTATAAGCGACTGATTTTCCTGCAGGTAATTGAACGAAACGTAATTTATGGGCGTAATCTGAAAATAGGGGACTTGTTAGCTCATAAGGTGTAACACCGTTGACTGGAATTTGATCCTTCAGGTTCCCTTGAAACAAGCCATAATCGGACAATTTCATTGGGAATTTAGGTGCTTGTTGGTACGAAAATAAGCCAAGAAGTAAGATGAATCCCAAGTAACGCATGCCTAAAATTGGTTCGATTTGACATATTCCTGTACACAATCCAACTCCGCGGGATTACGCCGCACGTTTTTGAAATCATGCTCCGCGTCCATGTTTGCCACCGACTGATTGACATTATGGTGCACACAAATGCGATGCTGAGGCAAATAATTGCCATCGCTTCCGCAACGTGCCGTATCAAGAACTCCATCATAAACGACATGCGGTACATTTCTTCCAAATCGCAATTTGAAGCGATAAATCTGTGCAAATCGACCTGCTAACGGTACGCGTCCTAAACGACGCTCAAAGGTATTATTGAACACCGAAATGGCGGTCGGGTAGGGGTCATACTCCTTATCTTTAATCGTGATTTCTGACATGAAATAAGAAATAATTCCAACGCCTACCGTTTGATGATTTAAAATCTTATTGTCGTAAATATCTACATGACTCGTCGCCAAAATCAACATCCCCGTTCCTTTGGGTACTTTACCCACGATATTGCCTTTAGGAGCGAAATTCGATTGGTTATTTCCTTCGATAAGGTTGTCGTGAACCTTCACGAATCCTCCTTTTTTTTGAATCAAATCCGGTAAGTCAAATACCAAAATTCCGCCCGTATTTCCATAGGCATGGTTATGGTGCACATCCGCGTATAGTGAGTTTTCGATTTCAATCCCTGCAACATTCTGATAGGCTGTGCAATTTTTTACTTCGATGTGCTGTGATTGTCCTACATAAATTCCCGCATCAGATGCGCCAATGGCAATGCAACTATCAATGAGAATATTCGAGCAAAGTACTGGATAAAGCGCATAGGAGCCATTTTGAGATTTGGGTCCTCCTGTCCATTCGGCTTTAATTCGACGGAATGTGATATCCTTCACATGCATCGTTTTAATCAGATCCCCTTTGGAATCTTGAACAGTCAAATCTTCTAAAACGATATTTTCACAATTGGTGATTTTGATTCCCTCCGCACCGTTTTGTTGATCTTTGAAACTCAAAACCGTTTTGTCCATTCCTTTTCCGCGAATGGTGATCTTCTTTTTACCTTCTAGGGATAAACTACCTGAAATTTGAAAATTGCCGGACTCCAACTCAATTATATCCCCATCTGATGCCAGGATTAATCGGGTCTGTAGAGCCTTTTCAAATTGGGCTTGCCCCATGATTGGAGAAAGCCCAATGAATAAAAGAATGATGCTGAGGTACTTCATGTGAATTAGTTTCTTGGAGGACCACCCGCACGCATTTGCGACTGCATCGTCTTGTATTTCTCTAATTGCTCAGGTGTCAAAATAGCCTTCAACGCTTCTTGTTGGCCTTCATTAATCTTCTTCATTTCTCCCATCATCTCTTCGCGATCCATCCCAGCTTGACGGAATTCCATCATCTTTTCAATGCGTGCAACAATCAAGGGTTCAATTTTGTCTTCTTGCTCTTTCGTCAATTTCAATTCTGAACTCATGCGGTTCAATTGATTCATAGCCATTTCCTGAGGACTTGGCATTTGTGCGTAAACTGCTTCGCTAGCTCCCATGAAGGCAACGACCATGGCGATTGTTGTTAAGATCTTTTTCATTTTGATAAGTTTAGAATTCCAAGTTAACCAATTTATTCAAACACCGTATTCCAAATCAAAGAATAAACTTCCGTCGGCTCCATTTTATCAGTTGATTGATTATCAGCGATATACAATGGATAATAAGCTTCATCGCAAAATGGACTACCATGGGACCCTTTGACCAAATTCGCATCTAATGGAATTACATCCATGCGATACCGGAAACCTGTCAATTTACGTGCCAATTTATAGGCTGCACGTAGTTTGATGAATGGGTTTTTAGGATCCATGAACATCTCGACGGGGTCATACCCAGGTTTTTTGAAGATGTCTACACAACGGGCAAAATCGGGTGCTTTGTTGTCGTCCAACCAGTAGTAATAGGTGAACCAAGCATCCGTATCAGCAATCAATACCAAGTCGCCCGCACGCGGATGATCGATGTGAAATGCGGCTAATTCCTCTCCAGATAACACTTTTTTGACGCCACGTGTTTGCATCAACAGTAATTTTACTTCATCTAATACAGAAGCATCAGGACAATATACATGTGCGATTTGGTGATCAGATACGGCAAATGCACGTGATGCACCCGGATCTAATAATTCTAATCCTTGTTCCTCCCGCAAGGCGATATAACCTGCTTGGCGCAAGATGCGATTCAAATGAACGGGTTTGGAAACGTTATTAATTCCATATTCGGAAAGGATAATAACTTTCGCACCCTTGTCTTCAAAATGGCTTACTAAACGCTCAACTACCTGATCGATTTCCAGCAAATCGCCTTTGATCTTTTCAAAATCCACCCCGAATTTCTGCAAGCAATAATCCAAATGAGGCAAATAGATAAAGGTCAGCGTCGCATCATATTTCTTATCCACGTAAATGGAGGCATCTGCAATCCATTTTGTCGATTTAATATTCGCATTAGGCCCCCAAAAATTAAACAAGGGAAATGTTCCAAAGGCCTCTTGCAGTTCATCACGCAAATCCGCGGGATGACTATAACAATCAGGCATCTTCACGCCATCTGAGTGATATTGTGGCCGAGGTGTCACCGAATAATCTGCAGAGGAATACATGTTGTACCACCAAAATAAATTGGCGCAGGTAAAATTGGGGTCTTTTTTATGTCCGGCATCCCAGATTTTTTCATCCCCAACAAGCTTATTGGACTGTTTCCAAAACTTCACTTCCGAATCGATGTTGTCATACCAGCCGTTTCCTACAATTCCATGGGAACTCGGATATTTTCCCGTCAGGTATACACTTTGCGATGTCGTCGTCACGGCAGGAAAAGGAGGCTTAATTTTGGACTTTTTTTTACGCGAAATATAGCCGTCCAAAAATGGAGTATGTTTGCCTAAAATGCTATCGCTCAGGCCTACAATATCAATGACTACGGTTTTTTGCATAATAGGTCTTGTATGTAGGTGACTTCACGGGCAATGGATGTCTCGATGGATTCTTGGTATTCGGAGGGTAAAACACCCCAGGTGTAGGTCTCAATTTCCATCATACGCGTTACATGGTGTTGTTGATGATATGCCAAGCTTTCCGTGATTTCCGCTTGCGTAGAATTCAATAAGCCATAGGAATCTAAGAACAAGGGCACATGGAAATGCACCCTCCACTCGTCGTATACGCCATCTTGGTATTGCGCTAAGGCTTCTCTCAAATCTTTGAATTGTTCGTAATTTCCATCTTTTTTCAAGGCCTTCACTTGATGTAAATAAGTAGGTTCCTCGTATTGTTTCAAGGCTTCGATGCGTGCGCTTGCGTCTTTTCGTAAATCAACTTGCAGTGCAGAACTGATTTGTATCTTACCGATCGAAATATTTTTCTCTGCTAATTCTTGTAAACACGATGCAGGTTTATCAAAGGAAACCCCATAATGACATACATCGAAACAGATGTGAATATGCCTGCGAACCCAATCTTCCGGAATGCCAGCTGTTATCGCAAAAGGAATCAAAATGTCTGTATACCAGTCGACGAATTCACGGTGATTTTCCAAGAGCCCATCTGGCTCCGGTTCGATGTCAATGTGAATCCATTTTCCCGTTTTTTGTTCCGTTTGAGCCAAATAGGGTACGAGTTTTAACAATTCCATCGTGGCCTGGTTAATGGCCGATCCGCGATTATCCCACCAATATTTATACGACAAGGGGGATGTTGAAATTCCCCCCTCATGTTGATCCGAAGGCAATAATTGAACTAATAAATCAATCAGCCGACGCGTATAATTGACACGATCCTGCTTGGTCCAGTCGGGCGCATGCACCTGGTCTTTGACAATCGTATTGTGAAATCCGCCATACGGAAATCCGTTCAACGTAAATATGTAAATGTCTTCTTGGGCGAGCCAAGTTTTTAAGGCTGCCAACTTATTCGAATCTTCGCTTAAATCGATACTTGCCTGATTCGCAATCCGTAAACCCAATCCCATTGCGTGGTCTGGACAAACTTCTTGCTTTACCTTCGGGACGGTTGCTTGTAAATTGGCAAAATGTTCGTCCCAAATCTCCCCGGGATGTATGTTACTGCAATAGCTGAGGTGTCCGTAGGCTGTTTTCATCTTAAGCGTATTTGGCTAAAAAGGCAACGGAAGCCTGGATGGTAGGGAAGTCCATTTCATGCACTTCTTCTCCTTTTCCTAAGGCTATCAACAAGGTGATCGTCAAATGTCCTCCCAAATGTTCTTGAAATTCTTGTAAACCTCTATGCAGGTTTTGACATTCATTTTCGGCCAAAGCTGGATGATATATATCAAATCCCAAGCCCTTAATGACGGCCAGAATACGCTCACAATCCGATAAGGAAATCGCACCAATCAAATGCGAATACACGCAATCTAAGGCAATTCCGATCGCGACTGCTTCGCCATGACGGATCTTGAAATCGGATAAATATTCCAATTTATGGGCTGCCCAATGTCCAAAATCCAAGGGTCTTGCAGATCCCAATTCAAAGGGATCTCCGCCCGAAATGTGCTTCATGTGTAAGTCGGCGCAGCGATAAATTTGCTCAACCATCGCCGCTTCATCACGGGCATTCATGGCATCGACATGCGCCTCCAACCATTCGAAAAAGGCTAAATCTTTAATCAATGCTACTTTGATGGCTTCTGCGATCCCAGAGCGCCAATCGCGGTCTTCCAAAGTTGATAAAAAAGCCACATCGTTAAATACGGCGACAGCTGGAGCGAAGGTGCCTAAGAAATTCTTTTTGCCTAAGTAATTGACCCCATTCTTGACGCCCACTCCTGAATCATTTTGAGATAAGACGGTTGTGGGTATACGAATTAATTTAACGCCCCGGTGGGAAATGGCAGCGGCATAGCCCGACATATCCAAGAACGCACCACCACCAATGGCTGCAACAAAGGAATGTCGGTCAATGCGATGTTCATCAATCGCCCGAACGACTTCCTCATAAAATCGGGGATCATTTTTACATACTTCCCCGCCGGGTAAAACCAGGATTTCTGGTACTAAATCAGCTACAGCATTTGATTCGAAATAAGTAACAATGTTACTCGTTAAGGATGGATGTGCATCGGCAACGCCTTTGTCGATGACAAATAAGATGCGTTTGCGGAAATTGCTTTGGCCAAAATTGGCTATAAAATCACACAAGGTTTTATTACTCGAGTCAAACAAGTGTTTCGTAAAAATCACTTGATAGCTGAAGGGTACCTGAAATTGCTGTTGTAAAACTTGCATGAAAGATAAATTAAGAAACGGCGAATTTTTTGCCCACCCACATGGAGAGCGGCAATAAGGCTAAAGTTACAAAAGCCATGTAATATTGTTCACTAACGCTGACCCAGGCAGCGTTCATTAAAATGAGTGTCAAAACACCGGTTTTAACACTTTGACCAATATTTGGGCCTATGGGGTTTTGGATGGCTTTAGCCAATTTTGAAAAGATCAAATAGGCATGTGCTACAACAAAGGGCAGTATGTATAGGAGTTTGCCTGTTTGAAATCCTACGGCCAATTGGCTTCCATGTACAATGACGAATAAAAAGGAAGCAAACCACAAGGGTGCCGACTGGCTTCCATGGACCTCTCCGCGGCTCACCAGGGTTATTGCAGCGATGTAAATCAAGGGAATTAAAATTAAATAAAAGTGCTCTAATACCCCGAGCTCGTACACGCTCATGCCCAGCATTAAATTATAGGCCCGGCATAATCCCATATTGATAGGACCAAAAATGCGCATGTGTTTTCCCTTGTAATCATAAAATAATGCCAGCATCGTTATGATCACCGCGACGATTCCACTTAATCGGCTTTGCCAAAATGCTAAGAAAATTCCCAAGGATAGCAACACGATTCCACCAAAAACGGCTTCGATTCGTTGGATTCTTCCACTTGGCAAAGCGCGTTCCGGGCGTTCAATGGTATCCAGTTCATGGTCAAAAATATCATTAAAAACGACTCCGCCTGCATACAAACACATGGTCGAAATACCCAGAAAAGCCACGGGCCAAAATTGATAGTCCAAGGTCCCAAAGGTAAATCCTACGATGGCCATACCTGCCAACACATCCGTTAAGGCTGTGATGACATTCGCTGGACGCATGAGTTCAAGAAAGGCTCTGAATTTGATACGCATTAGCGAATGATTAAGGAATCTTTGTTGACACGCGGTGCTTGCCCACCCCGTAAAACTGTATTTCCATTAAATTTTTGGGTTTGGTCAATTTCCAATCCGTTGATGAAATCCGATTCTTGAATCTGTCCACTCTGAGCAAATGCATCCAACGCATTTTGATACGTGACCAAACGAATATGTTCATCTGGAATCTCCTTGATTTTCATTAAGGCTGCCGTTTTGGGAATTGCTAATGGATCAGAAATGCCCCAATCCGCCGCAGAATTGACCATGATGCGTTCGGGACCGTATTGTTTGACGATTTCCACCATACGCTCATTGCCCATTTTGGTGAAAGGATAAATCGTAAAAGCGGCATAAAAACCTTGATCTAAAACCGATTTAACGGTTTCCTCATTGTTATGATCGATAATAACCATATTCGGTGCGATGCCATGCTCCAAAGCAATGGCCATACTGCGCTCCGTTCCTTTTTTCTTATCCCGGTGGGGCGTGTGGACTTGAACAGGCAAATTCATTTCTTTGGCCAATTCTAATTGCGCACGGTAATATTTTTCCTCTGCGGCCGTTTGGTCATCGAAACCGATTTCTCCTACACCTACAACGCCTTCTTTCTGCAAAAATAAAGGCAATATTTCCATCACCTGTTCTGCTAAAGCCTCATGATTTGCCTCACGAGAATTCAGGCCAATCGTGCAATAATGTTTTATGCCAAATTGCGAAGAACGAAAGCGTTCCCAACCCACTAAACTAGCGAAATAGTCTTTAAACGAAGCTAATCCGGTGCGTGGTTGGCCCAACCAGAATGCGGGTTCAATCAAGGCAACCACACCGGCATCAGCTAATGCCTGGTAATCATCCGTCGTCCGCGAAGTCATGTGTACATGCGGATCGAAGAATTTCATGCCTTGCGTGTATTGGGCAAAAGATCCGTCTACAGCATGCGCCGTGGTCTTCTCTTGCTCTGTTCCTTCGAAATGTGAAGGATTTCCTAGGTTTTTATGTTCTTGGCACATATTAGGCGGAATAAATCGGTTCTGGTTTTTCGAGTTCATGCCAAAGTCCTTGCGTGCTGCCAGGATTTTGGACTTCTTGTTTCACTAAGCTGGCCGCAAGGACATCCCGTGGATTTTCTGATTGTGCCAACTTTTCTATGTCGGCATGTAAAGATTCATTCATGAATTTAGGAACGAGCCGCCACACTTGTGATGGGACTCTTCGGCCTGCCGACCATCTTTCATGGGCAAAATCGGAAAGTGTGTTGGCTAACTCTTGATTAGCTCGTTCATCCAATCCGATGATTTGATGAATTGCTTTGTCGTTGAAAATACATTTTAAGACTAGTTGGTTCCATGCCGCTTCGCTGAAATAATCTTTTGGATAGGTATTCCCGAAGGCAATAGCGTCAAAGACGGGACCCATGTTGGAGCGTACCGCGTCCGTCGCACGTAATAAAAAATTCTCAGGATTATTTAGGTACGAGAGTGAGCGCGTTAAAGCAACAGCTTCTTGCATTTCCGCTGTTTCAAACAATAGGTCAACATTCGCTTCGTCCAATTGAGTAAGTAAATCGATACGAACGACTTGGTCTAGCGTCCAGCCTTTAAAATCGCCAACTTCAATCAAAGCCTTTGAAATAAATCGAGGAGCTTTTATAAAAGCTAATGCCAAAGCTTTTCCTGTTAAGACTTTTTGCTCGGCAATCCATGAGGATTCTGTTGCATTCGCATAGGCTGCGATGGTTTCAGCGATTTGTATATTCGTTTTCACGGCTAATTAGGTTCCTTTCAACGAAAATACTAAAAAAAATGAGGATTTTTATGATTTATTGACATGATCAATATTCTCTTCCGATTTTATGCGGTATGGTCCTTTTTTTAGGAACAAAATCGGGAAAAAATAGCGATAAAGAACGCCCAATTTTTGGCCAAAGATTCGTTGGTTTTTCGTATCGTTAAATACATTTTTACTTTGGATGATATTCAGGCAAATTTTCCAAGCCCAAAACAAAGGAGCCAAAATCGTATAATTCGCATAGATAAGTAAGAAGGGTAAAATCCCATAACTTTTCCGTATCCATAACAAGTTTGATACCTGAATTTGCATGGCGAATCGATTGACCCAAGAGAATGTCGTTCTGCGGAATGGATTATCTTGTATTAAGTGTATGAATTTGATGTCCTCAAAATAAGCCAATTTGCCCACTTTGCTTAGTCGGTAACTCAATTCCGCATCTTCTGCATACATGAAAAAATCTTCGTCCCAGCCATGTAGTTTGAGTAGATTATTTTTTGATGCCATCAGAAAGGCGCCCACTAAATTATTCGTTTCTTCCGGTCTGCCGAATTTTTCTTCTGGCAATAAACGATCGATGAGTTGATGAAAAATGGGTCTATTGGGAACTATGTAGAAATCCCGTCTTACATCGTTTAGTGTTCGATAATAGGGGATAGGGATACGATTTTCGTCCATTTGTATTCCACCGACAGCAGAAAGACTTGAATCGTTTTTTAATTTTCGAAAAGCGTTCGTAATTGCTGCATCGAAGACCAAGGTGTCAGCATTCAGAAATAGTATGTATTCTCCTAATGCGGCGTGCATGCCAATGTTATTGGCTTTGGAAAAACCAACATTCCCACCGGAATCAATCCATTTGGTTTGTGGATAGGCCGATAAAATGGCTTGATTTTGTCCTGGGATGTAATGATTATCGACGATAATGCATTCGAAATGTAGGTCGGTGGTATGCTCGTAAATACTATGCAAGCAATCCAATAAGAGCGCTTCCGTTTTATAATTGACAAGTACAATCGATACATCCATGAACTTCAAAATTAGTTTGAATTTATTTTATTTAAACGGGTCGAGCATTTTTTCTTTTCGAATCCGTCGGACATTCCCTATATTTCGACGTATTAATTTAAACTATGCGTAAACTATTTTACTCCCTTGTTTTTGTTGCCTTTCATTTGATCGCAATGGGTCAAAAATTCACCTTTGAAGCGGTTAAATCCTATGCTTTCCCGACGGAACTTGTTCGTTCAACGAAGGGAGATAAAATTGCATGGGCTTTAGATGAGAAAGGTATTCGGAATATATATGTGGCCGAAGCGCCTAATTTCACAGTTCGTAGGTTGACTTCTTTCAAAGAGGATGATGGACAGGAGCTAAGTTCCATTTCGATTTCGGATGATGGTAAGTGGGTATTGTTTGTGCGCGGGGGAGATCATGGAGCTAATTTTGATGATGAAAAGGCTGTTAATCCGGCTGG
>DKIP01000041.1:49495-54967 GCA_002454335.1 Cytophagaceae bacterium UBA6715
GTCATTTCAGAAGGTGACTTTCCGGTTATTTCACCGGATAATAAAGTAGTTGCTTTCATAAAGGAAGGCCAACCGTGGATATGCAAATTGGATACCAATGAGAATGAGGATTTCTTAGAAGCACCTGTTCGCTTGTTGAAAACGCGTGGTTCTGTACATTCCTTAACTTGGGCTCCAGGCGGGAAAAAAATAGCTTTTGTAGCGAATCGTGGAGACCATTCATTTATCGGATATTTGGAAATGGGCAAGAATTCGGTTAATTGGGTTGATCCTTCATTTGCCAAAGATCTTAGTCCAAATTGGTCACCAGATGGTAGCCAACTAGCCTTTGTTCGTACACCCGCGGAGGGTGGTTCTGCGGATTCGTTAACCCAACGGAAGCGTATACCATGGTCGATTCGAAAGGCAGGTTTAGCTGCAGGAGAAAAATCTACCTTGGTTTGGGAAGCGCCTAATACTTACCGAGGTTCGCTACCTACCACGCACGGAGGAACCAATTTACATTGGGCTCGCCAAGATCGCTTAGTTTTTACTTCTTATCATGACGGTTGGCCGCATGCTTATTCAGTTGCACCTACGGGTGGAGCGGCTTTGTTATTGAGTCCAGGTGAATTTATGGTGGAACATCTGAGCGTTAGTGCCGATGGAAATTCGATTTATTTTGATGCAAATACCGGTGGAGAAGATACAGATAAGGATCGCCGACATATCTGCCAAGTTTCTGTGGATAAGGCTGACATGAAAGTCTTGACACCAGGAAAAGGCATTGAGTGGACCGCTGTTTCGGTTGAAGGTGGTTATGCTTATATTGGGGCAGGGGCTCAAAAAGCACCTCAATTGATGTTGTCTATCTCTTCGACAGCTCGATCATTAACAGAAAGTTTAATCCCTGCAGAATTCCCAACGAGTGCATTGGTAGAACCGAAACAAGTGATTTTTAAGTCATTGGATGGTTTGACAATTCACGGCCAAATTTTTGATAATTCGAACGGAACGCAGAAAAAACCGGCCATCATTTTTGTACACGGTGGACCTCCTCGTCAAATGCTTTTGGGCTGGCATTATTCCGATTATTATGCAAATGCCTATGCATTGAACCAGTATTTAGCGAATCAAGGTTTTGTGGTTTTGTCGGTTAATTACCGATTGGGTATTGGTTATGGCTATGATTTTCATAATCCCAAATCAGCAGGCCAATGGGGTGCTTCAGAATACCTAGACATTAAAGCGGCAGGCGAGTGGTTAGCCCAACAGTCCTTTGTAGATCCAAAGAAAATCGCCTTATATGGCGGTTCTTATGGTGGATATTTGACTGCTTTGGCATTAGCACGTGACTCTAAATTATTTGTAGCCGGAGTGGATATTCATGGAGTGCATGATTGGGCGCACCAACGAGAAATTCCGATGGAGTTATTAACGGGTCCACACAAGGCACCGGATGCGGATTGGGCAACAAGTTTATCATATCGATCTTCACCTATTTCGTCCATCGATACGTGGAAATCGCCTGTCTTGTTTATCCATGCTGATGACGATCGCAATGTTCCATTCAGCCAAAGCATAGACTTAATCAATCGCTTGCAGAAGAAAAAGGTATCGATGGAAACGATGGTGATTGTGGATGATACGCATCATTGGATGAAGTTTTCAAATGCCATTAAGGTATTTCAAGCGACAGCGGATTATTTAAAAGCGCAATTGACGAAATAGGTTAAACCCGCGTTTTTAGCTAATTTTGCAGCATGCAAGAAAGACCGATTACCGACTGGCTTCCATTGACAAAAAAGGAAGTAGAAAAGCGTGGCTGGGATGAGCTAGACGTCATTCTGATTTCAGGTGATGCCTATGTTGATCATCCGGCGTTTGGAACGGCGGTTATTGGTCGGATTATGGAGAGTGAAGGCCTGAAGGTTGGCATTGTGGCACAGCCCAATTGGCAAGATGACTTGCGTGATTTTAAGAAATTAGGTAAACCCAAATACTTTTTTGGCGTAACGGCAGGTTGTATGGATTCCATGGTGAATCATTATACGGCGAATAAGCGATTACGTTCCAATGATTCCTATACACCGGGTGGTGAGGCGGGTTTTCGTCCGGATTATGCCACGACGGTTTATTCCAAAATACTAAAAGAGATTTATCCGGATGTCCCTGTGTTAATTGGGGGTATCGAGGCATCCTTGCGTCGTGTGACGCATTATGATTATTGGGCGGATAAATTATTCCCATCGATTTTAGTGGATTCCCAAGCGGATATGTTGGTCTACGGCATGGGCGAACAACCCTTGCGGGAGATTATTCGGGGCGTGAAATCGGGTAAGCAATTGGCTGAATTAACAGACATTAACCAAGTGGCCTTTCTTCAAAAGCAATCGGAGCCCTTGCCTGTCGTGGGTGATTGGGAAACGGTTGAGTTGGCCAGTCACGAAGTTTGTTTGCAGGATAAGATTAAGTATGCGTCCAACTTTAAGATAGTGGAGGTGGAGTCGAATAAGTGGCAGGCTAATCGGATTACCCAAGCCGTAGGCGAGGATCTTTTGGTGATTAATCCTCCCTTTAAGACAATGGAAGAGGCGGAGATGGATAAATCCTTTGATTTGCCTTACACGCGCTTACCACATCCAAAATACAAGAAACGTGGGCCGATTCCGGCTTATGAGATGATTAAGTTTTCGGTGAATATGCATCGCGGATGTTTTGGGGGATGTAGTTTTTGTACGATTTCCGCACATCAAGGGAAGTTTATTGCGTCCCGGAGTGAGAAGTCAATCATGAAAGAAGTTGATCAAATCACGAAGCAGCCGGATTTCAAGGGATATTTATCGGATTTGGGAGGGCCCTCGGCCAACATGTATCGCATGAAGGGGAAGGATGAGTCGATTTGTGCCAAATGTGTGAGTCCATCGTGTATTCACCCAGTGATTTGTAATAATTTGGATACGAATCATACCCCTTTGACGGATATTTACCGGAAGGTGGATGCGCATCCGGGCATTAAGAAAGCCTTTGTGGGATCCGGCGTGCGTTATGATTTATTGGTCGATGACTTCAATAAAAATAATCAGGATGGGAACCACGACGAATACATGGAGCAATTGATTACGCGCCATGTTTCAGGCCGATTGAAAGTTGCGCCTGAGCATACTTCGGATGCGACCTTACGCGTGATGCGGAAGCCATCGTTCAAATATTTTCATGCGTTTAAGAAGAAATACGACGAGATTTCTGCCAAATTTGGCCTAAAACAGCCTTTAATTCCCTATTTTATTTCATCGCATCCGGGATGTGAGGAGGAAGATATGGCGAATTTGGCGGCTGAAACTAAGGATCTTGGATTCCAGTTGGAGCAAGTACAGGATTTCACCCCTACACCTATGACTGTGGCTGAGGTGATTTATTATTCGGGTGTTCATCCTTATACTTTGCAGCCCATTAAAACAGCGAAGACCCGGGAAGAGAAGCAGAACCAGAATAAGTATTTTTTCTGGTATAAGGCGGAGTATAAAGATTGGATTCGGAATCGTTTGACGTATTTGAAGCGACCGGATTTGGCTCAGCGCCTATTAGGATTTAGAAATAACAAAACCGGTTGGAAGAAATAGTTCTGACCACATTTTATTAACCAAAAAACAAGAATACAATGGATGAGAATGAAGAATTAATCGTTCGCGATAGCAACGGTGCTGTATTGAAAGATGGCGATTCGGTTACGGTAATCAAAGATTTGAAGGTGCGTGGTTCATCGAGCGTGATCAAGCGCGGTACGATGGTCAAGAACATTCGTTTGACTGATGATGCTGATGAAATTGAGGGGAAAGTGGAGAAGTCGATGATGGTGTTGAGAACGGAGTTTTTGAAGAAGGCGTAGGGGAAAGTTGCTAGTCCGGAGGGAAAAAGTACGGAGGCATTCTTACCTCTAACGTCTAAACTTATTTAACGTCCGAAGTCCGAAGGTGTTTACTGGGTGGCTTCGGATTTTTTAAAGTCGCTAGCCGCTAGTCGGCAGTCGTCAGTCCGGAGGGAATGAGTCCGGAGTCTAGCGGAATTCTTACTTCTTCACTCTTAACTCTTAACTCTTCACTCTTCACTCCAACTTATTCCTCCTCAACCTCATCTTCTTCGTCCTGAATCAATCCTTGGTTCAATTTTTTGGTGGATTTGATACCTAGTTTGTGTAGTTTTTCGGCCCGACTGACAAGGTTTCCTTTTCCTGTACTGAGTTTGTTTAGGGCGCCAGCGTGGGCATCTTCAGCTCGTTTCATGTGTTTGCCTACGTCTTCCATGTCTTGGGTGAATGAGACGAATTTGTCGTAAAGATCACCAGCTTGTCGAGCAATTTCGATGGCATTCCGTGTTTGGTATTCAGTCTTCCAAACGGATGCGATCGTACGCAAGGTTGCCAATAGGGTAGAAGGGGATACCAAAACGATTTTACGTTCCCAGGCGTAATTAAACAAGGTCGTATCTTGGCTGATGGTTGCCACAAAACCTGATTCAATCGGAATGAATAGGAGGGTGAAGTCGGGGCTATTTAAGTCAAGACCTGTATGGTAATCTTTGGCAGATAATAATTTGATGTGGGATTTAAGCGACTCGATATGTTCTTTGAGTGCTTGATCTTTCTCAAGGGTACCTTCTTCTGCGCTCGTATAGCGTTCGTAGGCGGTCAAAGACACTTTGGAGTCGATGATGAGGTTTTTGTTATCGGGTAAGAAGATAACCGCATCGGGTTTAATCGTTTCGTTTATCTGATTTTTAGTGACAAATTGTGTCTCGTATTCCATGCCTTTTTTGAGGCCTGAGCTTTCCAAAACGCGTTCTAAAATCATTTCACCCCAGTTTCCTTGGGATTTATTTGAGCCTTTCAGGGCATTTGTGAGGTCTTCGGTTTTTTGGGTAACGGTTTGATTGAGGTTTGTTAGATTTTTGATTTGCTCCAAAAGCACCGTGTTTTGATGTAAGGAGTTTTTTTGGCCTTCGTTGACCTGAGTCTCAAATGCCAATAGTTTTTCCTTGAGTGGGTTTAATACGTCGTTTAATTTAACTTGTTGCTGATCGCTTAGCATTCGGCCTTGTCTTAACACGGACTCATTGCTAATATCCGTTAGCATTTTACGCAATTTATCTTCGTCGGCCTTCTGGCTTTCCACTGTTGCTTTCAGCGTTTCATTTTGTCCTTCGAGTTGGGACAATTTACCAAACATCGTTTTGTTCTCTTGTTCCAAAGCTTCGGTTTTAGCTTGTAAACCTGCCAGTTGGCTTAATTGGCTGTTCAAGACGGTGATTTTACCTTGGAGTAGGAGGTAGGCTGCTCCGGCTCCGACTATAATTGCGAGAATGATGTAGATAATTGTCATGAAGTAAAAGTAAATCATTAGGGGGTAATTACAAAGTTGGGGATAGGTAAATGAGTGACAGAATTTAGTCGTCAGTCGCTAGTCGCTAGTCGCTAGTCGTTAGTCATATGTCAGG
>DKIP01000031.1:0-2208 GCA_002454335.1 Cytophagaceae bacterium UBA6715
TACCGACAGAAATATATGGGTATTCGGGGCAGCCTCGAAATGCACAGATAAGTTTATTAGGTACTTTTTAATTGAAAATAGCTCCGGAAGGGGCTATTTTTTTAGGGTTTAAATCGTTCGTAAACGTCTTTTCCTGAGATTGGGTCTTTGCCAAAGAGGTCGATGTAATTTACCGAGGGCATCAAGTGGCTTTCATCGACGCTGACAAAAACGCGTTTGAGGATTTGCAATTTCCCATTGATGGGGAATAGGGCGATCGGATTTCCCCGCGGGTCGAGTTTTACGACAAATTTGCGTTTACGGTAGGCCAAGAAATAGCCCTCAAAAGCATTGGCTTCGGATTTAATAGGAATTGTGTAAAGGCCGTAGGCTAAAGTGCGTTGGATTGTACTTAGCTCTTCTTTTTGACCTTTTTCGCCGTAGCGAATCCAATAGGTATGAACAGGATCGGTTGTATTAAGTGATTTATTGGTTAGTAAATTAGCATCGTAAATAACCGTATTGGCATTAGAGCTACGCTGTATGTAGAAAAGTCGAATGGGGGAATCGGGGGGTGTAGGGAATCTATCTACTGGATTTGCCCAGGAGGCAAGTCCTATGTACAAAAAAACAATAAGTAGACAGGTGCGATTCATGTAATAAATTGTGGGTAGGTCGGATTAAGTTTCTTGGTCAATACGGTTTCGAAATTAGTGAAATATTTTGGACAATGTGGGCTTTGCTGGGACGAGATATCTGCTACTTTATAGTGATATGTTGTATTTTGGAAAAAAATGCCTACCTTTGCCAAGGAAATTTAAGAAAGAAGAGGGGTTTTTTAATCCCTCTTTTTGTTTTCAAGGTATTGATGGAAGATTTAAAAACGAAGATTAACGGTTGGATTCAGGAGTATATCGGTGATGGTCCTATATTTTTAGTGGATTTGTCGATTAGCAAGGGACTCAAGCGCTCGTTAGTTACGATTCTTGTAGATACCATGGAAGGGATTACCATCGATGCTTGCGCATTGATGAGCCGGAAGTTGGCCCATCACATGGAGGAGAACCTTTGGATTGAAGAAGCCTATAATTTAGAAGTTTCATCGCCAGGATTGGATTTCCCATTAACGCAAGGTTGGCAGTTTGAAAAGAATGCGGGTCGTACGGTGAAAGTGTGGTTGAAGGATGGGGAAACCGTTGTGGGAACTTTGCAGGGTCATACGGCAGATTCGATTCAGGTGTTGGCAGAGAAGACTGTAAAGCATCGTAAAATAGTAGCGAAGGAGCCAACAACGTTTGGTTTGTCAGCGATAGATAAAATAAGAGTACAAGTTTCATTTCAATAAAAAAACGTAAGGATAGCAATGAACAGTGTTGAATTAATTTCGTCATTTTCAGATTTTGCTCGGGAGAAGAACATTGACAAGCCGACGATGATTTCGGTTTTGGAGGAGGTTTTTCGTACGATGATTCGCAAGAAATTCGGTTCCGATGAAAATTTCAATGTCATTATCAACCCCGAAAGTGGTGACTTAGAGATGTGGCGTACGCGCGAAATCGTGGACGATAACTCGGAAGATATTTGGGATTTTGATAAAATACCTTTGGCGGAAGCTAAATTAATTGAGCCCGATTTTGAGATAGGTGAAGAGGTAGCTGAATTGATTAAACTAGAGGATTTCGGTCGTCGTGTGGTTCAAACTGCTCGTCAAACCTTGATTCAACGGATCAAAGATATTGAGAAAGAAGGCTTGCATGACAAGTACAAGGATTTGGTAGGGGAGTTAGTAACTTCGGAAGTATATCAAATTTTAGGTCGTGAGTTAATCTTGTTAGATAATGAAGACAATGAATTAGTATTACCGAAAGGCGAAATGATTCCTAAAGATCGTTTCAAGAAAGGGGAAACGATTCGTGCAGTCATTCATAAAGTTGAGATGTCGAATGGTACACCACGTATCATTTTATCACGTATTTCACCGGTATTCTTGGAGCGTTTATTCGAGCAAGAAATTCCAGAAATCTACGATGGTACGATTTCGATTCGTAAGATTGTGCGTGAACCTGGTGAGCGTGCGAAAGTGGCTGTTGAGTCATTTGACGATCGCATTGATCCCGTAGGAGCTTGTGTGGGGATGAAGGGATCTCGTATTCACGGTATTGTTCGCGAATTGCAGAATGAAAACATTGACGTTATTAATTACACAGATAATTTAGAATTATTGGTGGC
>DKIP01000031.1:2333-18168 GCA_002454335.1 Cytophagaceae bacterium UBA6715
GATCAGGTTTCTATGGCGATTGGTCGTGGAGGTCAAAACATCAAATTGGCAGGTAAATTAGTTGGGTACGAGATTGATGTATTCCGTGATGTACCGAAAGAGGAGATGGATGATGAGGATGTAGAATTGACAGAATTCTCCAATGAGATTGAGGCTTGGATTTTGGATGAGCTTCATAAAATTGGATTGGATACAGCAAAGCAGGTGTTGGCTTTATCTAAAGAAGAATTAGAGCGTAGAACGGAATTAGAAGAGGAAACCATCGAGGAGATCTTAGCTATTTTACGTTCTGAGTTTGAGTAACACATGCGCTGAGTCGAGTAAGATTTTTAAATTGAAAGCATAAGTATTTAGTAATTTATATGGCAGAAGAGAAGACAATGCGATTAAGTCTTGTAGCAAAGCAAATAAACATAGGAACGTCTACGATCCTACAGTTTCTTTCTGCTAAAGGGCATAAAGTCGATAACAACCCGAATGCAAAGCTTAATTTCGAGCAATTGAGTTTGTTAGCAGCAGAATATGGTGCAAACCATTTGTTGGCAACAGATGAGGCTCCTAAAAAGCCTGTTGAGGAGCTTGTCGTGCCAGCTCCCGTGGTTGAGGAGAAGAAACCTGAGCCGGTTGCTGTAATAGAAGTTGCTCCAGAGCCTGTGAAAGAAGCAGCTCCAGCAGCACCTGAGGTGAAGGAAGAAAAGCCGGAACCTGTAGCTGAAAAGCAAATAGGCCTAAAGGTTTTAGGTAAAATCGATTTGGACAAAAAGGGCAATCCAATTCCACCAAAACCAGCACCAAAACCCGAGCCCATTGTGGAGAAAGCTCCAGAACCTGTTGTGGAGGAGAAGCCTGTTGTGGTAACTCCCGTTGCGCCTGTGGAGGCTATTATTACGCCTGAAGCAACGCCAGAGGCTCCTGTCGTGGAAGACATTCAATTGATCGAAGCCAAAGGAGAAACCTTAAAAGGTTTAACCGTATTAGGTAAGATTGAATTACCTGTTGACAATGGCCGCGATAGCCATAACAAACACAAGCGTAAGCGTATTGTCAAAGAGGAGAAAAAGCCCGTTGTAAATGAACAACGGCCAAATAATCCGAATAATGCCAATAATAAAAAGGATTTTGGTAAAAAGCCTGCACCGGGAACTAAGCAAGGAGGGCCTCGTGAGGAGCTATCAGATAAGGATATTCAAGAGCAAATCAAGGCTACGATGGCGCGCTTACAAGGTGCGACCAATAAGCAAAGTTTTGGTGCAGATAAACGTCGTGTAAAGCGTCGTGAACGTGCTGATGCTGAAGAGGCACGTCAAATGGCTGAAGATGAAGAAGCAAAAGTATTGAAGGTGACAGAATTCGTTTCTGCGAGTGACTTAGCTTCTTTAATGGATGTTTCGGTGAATGAAGTTATCTCAACTTGTATGAGTTTGGGTATGTTCGTTTCGATCAACCAGCGTTTGGATGCGGAGGCGATTACGATCATTGCGGATGAATTCGGATACGAAGTCAACTTCATTTCAGCAGAAGAGGAAATCGATGCTGTGGAAGAAGAAGTAGAAGATGATCCAGCAGATTTAGTTCCTCGTGCACCGATCGTAACCATCATGGGTCACGTTGACCACGGTAAAACATCCCTTTTGGATTATATCCGTAAGTCAAAAGTAACTGCGGGTGAGGCGGGTGGTATCACCCAGCACATCGGTGCGTATTCGGTAGAAACGGAATCAGGTAAGAAGATTACTTTCTTAGATACACCGGGTCACGAAGCCTTTACGGCGATGCGTGCTCGTGGTGCGAAGGTGACAGATATAGTGATTATCGTGATTGCGGCGGACGACTCGGTCATGCCACAAACGAAGGAGGCGATCAACCACGCAATGGTTGCAGGTGCACCGATCGTCTTTGCATTCTCGAAAGTAGATAAGGATGGTGCTAACACGGACAAGGTACGTGAAGAATTAGCAACCATGAATATGTTGGTGGAAGATTGGGGTGGTAAATACCAGTGCCAAGAAATTTCATCTAAATCAGGTTTAGGTATCAATGACTTGCTTGAAAAAGTATTGTTAGAGGCTGAAATGCTTGAGCTAAAAGCTAATCCTAAGAAGAAAGCTATCGGTTCTGTTATCGAGGCTGAATTGGATAAAGGTCGTGGATATGTTACCACGATGATGGTTCAAGACGGTACCTTGCACGTGGGTGACATGATGTTAGCAGGCGACAACTACGGTCGTGTGAAAGCCATGTTTGATCACCACGGAAATAAGATTAAGAAAGCAGGCCCATCTACGCCAGTACAAGTACTAGGTTTAAATGGTGCTCCACAAGCAGGTGATAAATTAATCTGTTTGGAGAATGAGCGTGAGGCACGTGAGATTGCCAACAAGCGTGAGCAAATCTTGCGTGAGCAATCATTGCGTACTCGTAAGCACATTACCTTGGAGGAAATTGGTCGTCGGAAGGCGATTGGAACCTTCCGAGAATTGAACGTAATTGTGAAAGGTGACGTGGATGGTTCGGTGGAGGCACTTTCGGATTCTCTATTGAAATTATCGACGGAGGAAGTTCAGGTTCGTATTATTCACAAAGGGGTAGGACAAGTTTCTGAGTCGGATGTGGCATTAGCTTCAACTTCAGATGCAGTTATTATTGCCTTCCAAGTACGTCCTTCGCAAAATGCACGTCGTATGGCGGATGCAGAGCAGATTGAGATTCGTAACTATTCGATTATCTACCAAGCGATTGATGAAATCAAGGCGGCGATGGAAGGTATGTTGGCTCCTTCATTTGAAGAAGTTGTTACGGCGAACATCGAAGTTCGTGATGTATTTAAGATTTCAAAAATCGGTACGGTTGCAGGATGTTATGTCTTGGACGGAACGGTGAAACGTGCACATAAGATTCGCGTTATTCGTGACTTCGTTGTGATTCACGACGGTGAGATTTCAGCCTTGAAGCGTTTCAAAGACGATGTGGCTGAGGTTAAGTTTGGCTACGAATGTGGTATGTCGATCAAAGGATTCAACGACCTAGAGGTAGGCGATAACTTAGAGTGCTACGAAATGAAAGAAGTAAAACGTACCTTGAAATAAGAGGAACGTTATGAAACAAAATAGCCGTCCGTCGATTGATGGACGGCTATTTTTATGCAAGAAGATCACGCACGTTGGCTGTTTTGAAAAATACCCCAATTAATGCGGTAAACAGTCCTAATAATAGTGATCCCGCCGTGATGAGTGTTCGTTTTGGGCTCGAACGTTTTAATGGGATTTGGGCGGGTTCTAATACCTTGAATACAGGTGTCTCTTTCTGTAATTTGATTTTAGCCTCCGTTGTTTGATTCGTTAAATTAGAATACACATTAAAAGCTAAATCAACTTCATATTGCAGCTTTTTGCCTTGATCTTTGGCCACATTCAAAAATACATTTCGATTCTGATCTTTGTAGTTGGAAAGAGTGAAAAGGGCTTGGTCATAGCGTTTGCGCGCCTCTGCTTGTCGGTCTATCAAAAAACTTAGTTCTTTCCGTGCCTTTTCGGTACGGTATTGAATGATGTATTTACGTAATTGGGTTAATACGAGATTCGCCAAATTTGCCGACACGACCGGGTCTTCCGTATTTGCGGTGATTTTGATAAGATTATTCTTCTTGTCAACTTCTACGGTGACGGCTTCTCTTAATTCTTTTAATGCGGCTGTTTCTTGTTTCGAAACATTGATTAAGTCCGAACTTAAAACGCCTTGAGGCACACTGATGCTTTCAAGGTCATTGCCTGCCTTACTTTTATCTTTCTTAAAGATTGGAATTGGGGCATTGGAATTATCTTGTTTGAGGTAATCAGCTAATTTTATAAACTTTTTTTGTCTTAAATTGTAGACCTGTGATTGGCTAAGCTCCAATAAAAAAGGAACGCTTTGGACAATTTCTGGGTACATAGCCGGTTGGATAGCATCAGCTCCTGCCATGGCACCAGATAAGTTGATGCCTGCTAATCCTGCCAAAGAGGATAAGCCACCTAATCCTCCACTGCTGGAACCACCTAATTTTGAATCGACTTCAGGTAATAATTTTACTTGCGCTTCATATTCACTATCTCGTGTGAGTGAAAAAAGCGCACCAAGTGCTGTAAAGATTAGCGTGACAAGTAAGATGCTCAGTTTGTACTTGACAATGGCATTCCATATTTCAGAAAAATTGATTGAAATTTCATCCGAATGCATTGGCTGGGGGACGTTTTGTTCGTTCATTTCGCTTGGCTGTTTACTTCGGGATGTTATTAATCAATGTGACAATGGCGATCGATACAGAGACTAAGCTGGATGTTAATCCAATTGCCTCTGCTGGAGTAAGTCCTTTCTTGCGATTTTCTGGAAATGCCGGAATGACAATTTCTGAGCCTGGTTCGATTCTTGGGTTTTTCTTAAAAATGAGGAACTTTCGAATCTGATTTGATATGCCGTTCGCATAGGTTACATACATTTTTTTGCGGTTCGCATTGACGGTGTAGCCTCCAGCTTCGGCAATGTATTCATTCAAGGAGAAATCTTCTTTATAGCTAACAGCCAATGGATTTTGTACAGCACCTGTTAGTTTGACAGTTTGCAATAATCTCGGGATTGTTAATTCATCTCCTGCCATCAATTGAAGGTTTTCTTGAGATGCAGGGTTATCCAAGACCTCTTTTAAATTTACGCCCACTGTCATTGTTCCTCGCATTAATTTACCTCCCTCTAAATACCCTTCTGCCCGTAAACCTCCAGCTCGTTTAATTAAATCCGAGATGCGCTGTTGGTTGTTTTCAATGGCATAGGATCCCGGGAAATTGACCATGCCCACAATTTTAACTGAACGTTGTTCTTCGTAATTGGGTGCCCGACGAATCGAAATGATGTCAAAGGGTTGTAGAGCGATTTGATTTCCATCATTGGCAATTTTCAAACTGCCATCAATGGCAAAACTTATGATTTCAATTTTCGCTGATTGGGGGTCAGAATTTCCGTGTGAAATGATTCTGCGCGCCAACTCTAAATTTGCATAACTTGCGGATTCCTTTAAACCTTTGGCTTGTAAGATTAGGTCTGCAACTTTCATGCCCTCTTTATATTCAAATTCACCGGGGGCATTCACTTCTCCCACGATGTTGACATAGCGTTTTTCGCGTAGCTGATTGATTGAGTAGACTTGCAAGATATCTTCCCGTTGAAGGCTTATATCGCTCGATTCACCTCGTAGGATTTTGCCTAAATCGATGGATAGTACCTCGGGGTCAAAATTTTCTTTCCGCCGGGTCAAGGTAGCCCGATTTAAAAAGGCATCTTCTCGCAAGCCTTCGGCTTTTTTAATTAAATCTTTGACAGTATTTAATCCTGCTTCGATTGCATAAGGACCAGGTCTAAAAACAGCTCCTTGAACCTCCACACGATTTTCATAGCGTTCTATAATCGTTCCTACCGTATACACATCTCCATTGTTGGGTAAGAACGTGTCAACCTCTTCCTGACTGATATTAAGTAATTTAATCTCTCGTGAGGTATTTCTGCGTACGTTGATTGTGTAGGTATATGCTTTCTCAGTAAAGCCTCCTGCATAGCGCAATAGGTCTTTGAAGCTTTCCCCTTTGACCATTTCATAGATGTAGGGACGTTTTACCTCGCCCATTAATTCTACCCGGTTTTCATAATCGCCCACACGGATAATGTCTTGGTCATTTAAGTGGATATTGTCTTTTTGGTCTGCGCGTAATAAGAAGTCGTATAAATCGAGTGTACGAATGACTTTATTTCCACGGATCACCCGAATATTTCGGAAAGATCCGTTTCGATTAGGGCCTCCTGCTAAGTACAAGGCGTTAAATACGGTTGCCAAAGATGATACGGTATAGGATCCTGGGAAGTTTACCTCACCCGTTAAAATAACTTTAATACTTCGTACGCCTGCGAGCGTAACTTGTGCTGAAGAGCCACTGCCTGGTTTATTCAAGCCTTGATATAGCTGACGTAATCTGCTGATGATACGTTCCCCTGCTGCATCGATGGATAAGCCATTCACATAAATGGGGCTTAAGTTTAGGATTTTAACCGTGCCCTCGGGGCTTACCGTTACTTTGAAATTGTCTAATACATCTCCAAAAATATGGATGTCTAATTCATCATCGGGGCCTAATTGATAATTCTTAGGTGTCGCAATTCGCATATCCGGCTCAAACGTAAGTTTATCATTTTGAAAAAGACTAGCACCGAAAATCTTTTTGTCGAGGGAATTTGCCAAGCGCTTCTGTATGCTATTGTATTGATTCACCAAACTGTCGTTGTATATATCCAAAGGTTTCGCCAGTAATCTACGTTCTTCTAAATTTAGCGGACTTTCATGCAGTATGGGTTGGTTAACACGTGCTGGGTTGTTAATGACAAAGGTTTTATTACTTCTACTTTCGTTGCTATTAGATACCTCCAGATTTTTTGATTTGTTACTTACTTCAGAGGCAGGCATTTGAATATTTCCCATTCGTTCGCGCATTTTGGCAATATCTGCTGCTGTATATCCTTGTGTCAAGGCAGCTTTTTCGATTTCGCTTTCCGACATACCACTTGCCTGTGCCTTATCCATGAAAAGCTTCACTTCTGAATCAGAAAGGTCGTCAACATTGCGTTTGATCCCTAAATTGAACTGAGCCATACCTACATGCGAAATAAGCAAGCATAGGATGCAGGCGATTCGAGTGAGTGTTGGACTAAGGTTTATTTTAAACTGCATCATGTACTTTCAATATTTCAGTAAAGGTAAAATTTTATGCTTATCCTTTCAAATTAAAACTTCGGACAGGAAAGGTTTCGCTTCCACTTGACAAAGGGTTTTTTCAAGGAAAAATCGAAATCAAATAAATATGCCAAGGACAATTCATGTGCACCTCCTGCGGCTGGCCCTAATGCCGATAGGGTTACATCGTAGGAGTAGCCTATAGAGAAATTGTCTTGTTTGTATCCGAGCAGGGCAACGATTGATTCTCGGTTTGGTAAGCCTATTTTTGATTTAGTAATTGGGATTCCTCGGTACCAGATTCCGATGACCATGGGAGACCAATTGACATAAGCACCCATGTCTAATTGTTGGAAATTTCCTTGTTGCTTATAATGTAAGACGGGACTAATGCTTTTTTCATTATTCCGATCTTCATACGAATCTGCTTCGTAGAAATTCTCTTGCAGGATGATTTTCGTGCCTATTTGCACACTCAATTTCGTTGCCAAAAGTTCCTCTGTGGATGATATTAAGGATTTATTTGGCTGATTTAGGTGGTGTGCGGAGAATCCGAACCAATAATTTCGGGTGTTTAACAAGCCTCCTACACTGAGGTCCATATAAGATCGTTGGTTATTTATATTGGATAACAAAGGGTCGCTACTAGTACCCCAACTTCCCGAATTCAGGAAATTATTGATTTGATCCCCCGAAATTAGATTACTCATATCCAGGCCACGATTCACATAGGCTCCTTGCATCCCAAGTGATAGTGTCTGGTCCGGACTCAAATCAATGTGATAGGCATATTGAAGTCCTAAGCTTGTTGTTTTTAAATTGGCAAATTGCTTATCGTTTGTAGCAATAATCCCGATGCCACTGTTAATGCTTCCAATACTTAAATCGGCAGAAAAAGACGTAAATTGATAATTGGCCTCTAAATTAGGCCATTGGTTTCGATAGTTGAAATTGACCTTCGAGGTGCTGTTGATTCCTGCGAAGGCAGGAGATATCAAAAGGGGAGCCGAATAGAATTGCGACAATTGCGGATCTTGTGCTTGTCCCAAGAATGGAAGGCAAACAAAGATTAGGCGAAACACGAAAATGGCTAAGCTTTTTTTCATACCGCTCATTATAGCCCCGCAATTTAGGTCTTCGCTTTACAAAAACCAATAAAATGCGTTAATTTGTACGACCTGACCCAAAACCTATGCTTCGAAGCATTTTCATTTTTTGTATGTTGATCGGGGTGAATTATATCACCGAGGGGCAGCGCATCGTTTACCGAAATAATTGTTTGACCCAATGTGCAAATTGTAGCTCCTCGTCGACGAGCGATATGGCTACCGTATTTGAGCTATCAGAAAATTTACCTAATACAGCCAAGTATTTATGGGATTTTGGCGATAGTGGTTCCCCTTCAAATATGTCTATGGATCGTACAGGTATCCATCAATATTGCAGCCCTGGTTCAAAAACAGTAACGCTAACGGTTCAAACAGGGACTTCTACAAAGAAGTATACACAGGTAGTTCAGATTGGGCAGTTGCCTTATATCTACCTAGGGAAAGATGAAAAAGATACGACGATTACCATTTGTCAGAATCAAAAAGTAACCTTAAAAGCTTTTGGTAAAGTAGCGAAACCTAATTACCCGGTTCAAGTTGCTTGGTTCCCCCATGGAGAAACGACCGATGAAATTGTAGCTGATTCTTCAGGTTGTTACAGCGTTCAAGTGAAGGAACCTATATCGGGTTGTACCGTGGAAGCTAAAATGCAAGTCAAAATTTGTGGCGAACGCGACCCCAATGCGAATATCCAGAAATACGTGGATGCTTGGTATTTTGGGACGAACGCAGGTGTACTCTTCAATGGCTCTCCTGACAATCCACAAGATACAACTGGTAATTTATCGGTGCCTGAAGGAGTAGCTAAAATGACTGATGCGACAAACAGTTTGATTTTTTATACCGATGGGCAGAAGATCTTTGATCGGAATAATAATCCCATATATTTCGAAGCAGACACCACCAAGCGACTAAATGGTGACATTACAAATACACAAGGTGTAACGGTCATTCCCAAAACATCTTGCAAAGGGTGCCAAGCCGAATATTATGTGTTTACTCTATCGAAAAATACCCGAGGTGAAAACCTGCTCTATTACAGTATTGTGGATATGAAGTTAAACAAAGGAAAGGGGGGGATAGCTGTGCTGAATCAATTAGTCAGCCCTGTGCCTGCAACTTCAAGATTATTAGCGTCAGAAGGAGGGCAAGGTTTTTACTGGTTGGTCGTTCAAGATATAAATTCATCGAATACTCGAACATATAAGATCTCCAACCTCGGCATTTCTGCCCCACAAAATAGTCAAGGTGGGACACAAATGACAAGCACCACAGGAAATGGTGCCACCACTAAAGTGTCAGCAGGAGGAACAAAAATGGCGGTTGCCGTTCCGGGTCCACCACGTAATAAAGTTGATCTGTATGATTTTGACCCACAAACGGGTAGGCCAACCTTTACAATGAGTATTGATTTAGGTTTAAGCCCCCCAGTTGTTTACGGGATAGAATATTCGCCGAATAAAGATGTTTTGTATGTGAGTTTGAAAGGAGATGGAGTTAACATTCCATCCCAAATATTGCAATTTGACTTAAGCTCTAAAGATTCTGCGAAGGTCGCAACTTCTAAGTCAGAACTGTATTCAAGCTTCGAGAAGATTGGAGCCCTTCAGATGGATCCTATTTTTAATACGGTCATTTTTGTCGCTATCGAAGGAAGCAATACTTTGGCAAAAATCATAAATTCGAATGGCTTGTTAAATTCAAAAGATACGTCGATTGTGAAGGCGACTTTTGTCCGAAATTCCGTGACATTTAAGACCCCTGGGGTGACAAGCCAACTCGGATTGCCGCCTTCTATCCCAAGTCCTCAGGATCCCTCAAGTCCTCCCAGTATTTCAAAACCCATTTGTGAAGGAACTTCGTTTAAATTTACAATCGACCAGAAATTATGTGATCCTTTGAATAACGACCGCATTGATTGGAAAATTTATGAAACAGTATTGAGTCCTTTTCCCAATAAGATTGGTCTCATGGTACCTTTGGATTCGACTAAATTGCTTTACACGTACACGGGAGCAACGCTGAGTTATGATTTTGCGGTTTCTGGTAAATATGTCATCACAGCAGCAATCAGTAATAGTTGTATCAAGAATTTTCTCTTGGATGCCCAAGAGTTTGATATCGTGGTCTTAAAGCCAAGCAAACTAACACCCATTTATAATCGTATTTGCAAAACGGATGCAATTATTGCACCGACCCAACTTCCGGTCAGTTCGAATTTGCACTATCAATGGAGTACAGGGGAGAGTACTCCATTTGTGCGAATTCCGAATCCAGGGGGTAAGGTGACGCTTAATTTGTCTGATAGTTCCACAGGATGTTCAACGAAATTGACGACTGAAGTTAATTTTTTAGATAAGCCTTACTTTATTCCAAAGGTGAATTATTCGATTTGTATGGATGAACCTAAACCCTATACGTTGACATTAAATGGGAAGGCGGATAGTCTAAAATTCGAATGGACTTTTGGGGGTTCTGTGTTGAGCGCACAAAACAAAGTTCGTGTCACGCAAGCCGGAAACTATACGGTCCGCATTACGGATCTGGATAACTGCAGTATCAGTCATACCTTTGAGGTATCTGATAAATGCGAACCTACCTTATTGACGCCCAATGTTTTTACTCCGAATGGCGACGGAAAGAATGATAGCTTTATGCCTCAGCCAAAAAATCCCTTGCGCGCGAAAATTCTAGGCCTACAAATTTTCAATCGCTGGGGAGAATTGTTATTCACGAGCAAAGGCCCTGAATTTGTGTGGGACGGTAAAGTCAATGGAACGCGTGTGCCACAAGAGTCCTATGTTTGGCAACTCCAATATGAATCTTTGGATTATCCGGAACGTGGTACATTGACAGAAAGAGGGGGTGTATTAGTGATTTATTAATAAGCCCTTACCTCGATTCCCTTCATGAAATTTACGAATGATTTGTTCACTACCTGATTTCCACCCGGGGTAGGGAAATTCCCTGTGAAATACCAATCCCCTAAGTGGTTCGGACAAGCGATATTTAGATTCTCCACGGTTTGGTAAACAATCGATAATTCTGCCTGAAGGTTTTTCGGTTTAACAATCTCTGCAATTTTATCCGAAATTTCTTGGTCGGTAAATGGCGCATAAATCGCTTTCACAAAGTTCTCTTGAGTTGCCGTTCCATTTTCGAGAGCCAACAAACATTTCAAGTTTACTTCATCTAAAATATGCTCTAAGTTTCGCTCTTTTAATAGGGCCAAAGCTGCACGGAATGCGACAAATTCCTTCATTTTGGACATGTCGATGCCATAGCAATCCGGGTAACGAATTTGTGGTGCAGAAGAAACGATAACGATTTTCTTTGGCGATAATTTATCCAAAAGGCTCAGAATACTCTTTTCCAAGGTCGTGCCTCGTACAATCGAATCATCAATTAAAACGACAGAGTCCACGTTCTTCTCGATTACCTCGTAAGTCGTGTCGTATACATGTGAAACCATGTCGTCACGCATGGCATCACTCGCAATGAACGTACGAACTTTAACATCTTTGGAAATCAATTTTTCAACACGCGGTCGGAATGTTAATAATTCTTCCAACTGGTCTTCAAACAGAATCCCTTCCATGATTGCTTGCTTACGTTCTTTGGCTAAATGATCTTCTAAGCCATCAATCATGCCTAGGAAAGCACTTTCAGCGGTGTTTGGAATGTAGGAGAAAACGGTGTGTTTTAAGTCCTGTTGAACCTCATTTAGAATTTGAGGGATCAATAATCGGCCTAATTTTTTCCGCTCCCGGTAGATATCTGGATCTGAGCCACGTGAGAAATATATACGTTCGAATGAGCAGGATTTTTGCTCAATGCGCTCGATAAAAGGAACTTCCTGTACAGAACCGTCCATCGCAATAATCAAGGCATGTCCGGGTGTAATCTCTTGAATTTGGTCGTATGCGCAATTAAACGAGGTTTTGATTGCTTGCTTCTCGGAAGCAACCACAACGACTTCTTCGTCCATGTAGTAATAAGCTGGGCGAATTCCCGCCGGGTCACGTGCTACAAATGAAGCTCCGTATCCAGTCATTCCTACCATGGCATAGCCACCATCAAAATCTTTGCATGAACGCTCTAATACGCGTTTTAAATCGATATTGGCTGCTAAGACATCGGATAATTCTGGATTTTCGTATTGATCTTTAAACTTCCCAAATTGGCGTTGATTTTCTTCATCCAAGAAGTGACCAATTTTTTCCATCACGGTCACCGTATCCACTTTTTCTTTGGGATGCTGACCTAGGGAAACCAATTTGTTGAACAAATCGTCCACATTGGTCATATTGAAATTGCCTGCCATCACTAAGTTTCTACTGCGCCAGTTGTTTTGGCGAAGCATGGGATGACAGTTTTCAATTTCATTTTGACCATGGGTTCCGTAACGCAAGTGTCCTAACAAAACCTCCCCGGTAAATGCGACATTGTCTTGCCACCACGCTGCATCATGAACAGCATCTATGCCGGTTTCGCGTTTTGCGTCTTTGGCAAGTTTTTGAGCTTTTCTGAATTTCTTGTTGATTTTGCCGAAGATATCTGCCACGGCTTGCGGCTCTACTGACCGGTAACGGCTGATGTAGCGACTTCCCGGTTTTACGTTGATTTTGATGTTTGCCACCCCAGCTCCATCTTGCCCTCGGTTAACTTGTTTTTCCATCATCAGGTATAGCTTATTCAAACCATACATCGGTGTTTTGTACTTGTCCAAGTAGTGCTGAAAAGGTTTTCGCAAACGGATTAAGGCTATTCCGCATTCGTGCTTGATGGATTCAGACATTGGGGGTGTGGGTTTTGGCTAAAAATCAGCCCAAAATTAGCTAAATATTATGAGCTACAAATGTTATTTTTTGTTTTTTTAATTTAGGCTTTCCAAATACTATAAATAAGCGTTGGGAATAGCATACAGGCAATAATTGCACCCGTTAAAACCATGTAAATCCAGTTGTTTTTGAGCGTGTCAGCTGGATGAATGGCCGTTCCTTTTTTAAAGTACATGTAGAAAGGAATGCGTAGGTAATAGTAGATTGATATCGCTGTCATCATGACGGCGATAAGCAATAATGCCAAGATGGAATTAGATGTTGATATTTGGTACTTTTCCCATAATTGACTGAAATAGTTGACCTTAGCGATAAATGTTCCTGCAGGAGGCAATCCGATCAATGCGATAAACCCGATGAATAAGTTGATAGCACGTACTGGATAAGCTTGTCCAAAGCCCTCCCAAAGTTGCATGTCATTTGGTTGATAGCTGCTAGGTTTCACTTCGTCCAAGATGAAAAAGACCAAAATCGTACTTAAACTATATACCAAGCTATAGAATATCAGATTGTCGACACCCTGTTCTGCAGGCATCAACCAGGCCATGGCCAAGAATCCGCCATGTGCAATACTGGAATAGGCAACCAATCGTTTGGCATTGTATTGACCCAGTGCACCTAAATTTCCAACGAGTAATGTACCAGCAGCTAATAGCGCAATGACGTCTTGCATGGAAATTGGTACAAAATGGACAAGTCGGATGCCCAACCAAGCTACCGCAATTTTTGGGGCTGTGGAAGTCCAACTCATCCAACTTGCAGGTAAACTTTCCAGCACATCGGGACTCCACGGGTGAAAAGGGACCCATGACATTTTAAATAAAATTCCTGCCCCCACAAGCGCTAAGGCTGTGCCCGCTAAAAATGGATCTGCTGTTGCTAGGCCCCTGCTAAAGGCAGGATCTAAAATTAGCATTGTTCCAGTGAGTCCATAAATCAATGAAAGTCCATACAATAACATGGCTGAAGTTCCCATGCCAAATAGCACGTAAGGCAACGATGCACGGACTCCTTCGTTATCTTTGCGCAATCCTACCAAAAGATAGGTCCCCAAGGACATCAGTTCGATACTCAAGAAAATACTCAGAAAATGAATGCTTAAACTAGTCAGTAGAGAACCCAATAAAATGGAGAAAAAGCCAATTTTTTCCTCAAATGAGAAGGGTTTTTGTTGATATTGGTTGATACTTATGATGACGAAACCGATTGCCAAAATCAAGCAATTAATCGCATTCGCACCTGGATTTACCCAAAGCATCTGAAAGGAAACAAAGCCTTCGGTTCCGTATTTCATCCGTTGGTATGCCAGCACGATACCTATGATGAGCCCCACTTGGGCCAATAAATAGCGCCAAGCGCGTCCGCTTTTTTCTTTTCCTCCTACTAAAAATAGATCTCCAATGATGCTAATAGGAATCCAAGCGGCAATCACTAATTCGGGTAGGATATGCTCATACCCTCGCAAAATGCTTTGCAATTGGTTGGGTAATGCCTGCATAAGTCCGTCTGCAATCATGGATTTACATTTTTTGTTTTAAATAATGGGCCGTCGGGTTGTTATCTTTCAATGCACACATTGCCTCGGGTGTACCTTCGAAGCTTAAATGCCCTCCGTTTTCGCCGCCTTCAGGACCTAGGTCAATGATGTGGTCGGCACATTTTACCACCTCCATATTGTGTTCAATGATGATGACCGTATCGCCTTGCTCCACCAAATCATTCATTGCTTTTAATAATTTTTTGATGTCATGAAAGTGCAATCCGGTGGTAGGTTCATCAAAGATAAACAGCGTTTTCCCTTTATTACCATTCCCTTTACCTAAAAAGCTGGCTAATTTAACTCGTTGGGCCTCTCCACCTGAAAGGGAATTTGACGATTGACCTAATTTGATATAGCCTAATCCCACTTGAAAAAGTGGGTCAATTTTCTCAGCGATCTTAGGGGCTTTTTCTTGGAAATAGGGGATGCTTTCCTCCACCGTCATGTCCAATATGTCTGCAATGTGTTTGTCTTGAAATTTGATGTCCAAGATTTCTTGCTTGAATCGCTGGCCGTTACAAGACTCGCAGGTCAATTTAATATCGGCCATGAATTGCATCTCTATGGTGATTTCTCCTTCGCCTTGACACGTTTCACATCTGCCACCTTCCACATTGAATGAAAAATGGGCTGGTTTGTATCCACGGGTTTTGGCCAATGGCAATTCTGAAAACAAGGCGCGAATCGCATCATAAGCCTTGATGTAGGTAATCGGATTGGAACGCGAAGATTTCCCGATGGGCTGTTGGTCCACCATCTCAATGTTCGCAATTTTATTCGTACTGCCGCCTAATTCGCGGAATCGTCCGGTTTCCTCGGTGCCTAATTGCAGGTTTCGGAGTAATGCCGGATATAAGATTTTACGAATCAGGGTGGATTTTCCGGAGCCGGAAACACCCGTCACCGCGGTCATGATGCCCAAGGGAATCTTGACATCAATATTTTTTAAATTATTCTCACTCGCTCCTTTGATTTCAATATGGGCCAATGGCTTTCTACGGAAACTAGGAACTTGTATTGTGTCTTTTCCTTGTAAAAACCGCAAGGTGTGGCTGTCGGTCGTTAGGTCTTGTAGAGCTTCTTCTAAATTTCCTTGAAAACTCAGTTGGCCGCCATGTCTTCCTGCCTCTGGACCGATGTCAATAATCTGATCCGCCGCACGCATGATGTCCTCTTCATGTTCGACGACGATGACCGTGTTTCCCATCGATTTGAGCATTTCCAATACAGAAATGAGTCTTTCCGTATCGCGCGGATGCAAACCGATACTCGGCTCATCCAAGATGTACATGGAACCTACTAAAGCACTGCCTAGGGATGTAGCTAATTTGATGCGTTGGAATTCGCCACCGGATAGGGTAGAAGTTAAACGGTTCAAGGTCAAATAACCCAATCCTACGCGATTCATGTAATCCAATCGATTTTTAATTTCGATGAGTATACGTTTGGCTACGGCCGTGTCGGTTTCACTCAGTATCAATTTGTCAAAGAAATCTTTGACTTTTGAAATGGGCCAAAGCACCATGTCGATGATGGAAGCGCCATCAATCTTGACATAGCCGGCATCCCCGCGTAAGCGGGAACCTTGACATTC
>DKIP01000111.1:0-11820 GCA_002454335.1 Cytophagaceae bacterium UBA6715
GAGTTAGTTACCGTGAAATTGAACGCCTACTAGGCATTAGCCATGTTTCTGTGATGAATTGGGTAAAAAAATACCGTATCAAAATTCCCAAGCAAGAGTTCTACACCCCTACCTACCGTATCCTTAACCACAAAGAACTTTCTGAATTTGTCATCATACCCGGAAACCTCAGTAACAAGGGCATGATTATCACGGAATTAGGGGACAAATTCATGGTCATTCAATGGACACGCATAAAAAGCATATAAATCTATATCAATTTAGCAATGCTATAGCAAAAGAATAGATTTCACTAGAATATAGAAATATTTGCTCAACCAAAAAATGCAAATAAAACCCTTTAAACTTATATTCAAATGAAAACCTCTTCTGTTATTTTACTTGCGCTCATGCTAGGAAGTTTTGGACTGAATGCCCAAGGATCCCAAGACTACGGCTCTGGTTTAAAAATTAATTTTAACGACAAAGGATCTAAGTATATGCGCTTTGTCCTTTGGAATCAAATTTGGGCTCGTTCTATCGACAACAATCCAGGAACTTTGGTCAATGGTACGCCATCAACTAGCACGATGGATATTAGTGCCCGCCGTATTCGTATTTTGGCTTACTCGCAAATCTCACCACGCTACATGGTTGTACTACATTTTGGTGTCAATAATCAATCATTTGTGCAAGGAGGTGGATCGGGTACAACAGGAACTGGCGGTTATGGTGCCGGGAAAAAACCTCAAATGTTTTTCCATGATGCTTACAGTGAATATGCCATCAAGCTTGCAACGAAAGAAAGTCCGAACACTTTATCAATAGGAGCTGGTATGCATTATTTCAACGGAATTTCTCGAATGACTTCAGCCAGTACATTGAATTTCTTAGCGGTGGATGCACCTATTTTCAACTGGCCACTCATAGAGGCAAGTGATCAATTTGCTCGCTTATTTGGTATTTATGCCAAAGGAAAATTGGGCAAATTAGATTACCGACTGAACATCAACAAACCTTTTGCAACAAATTTGGCTCCTACAAATGCTTCAAACGCTGCAGATGCAATTGCCGTAGATAATAATGGAGAGAGCAAATTATCAACAGGTGGATATGCTATGTACCAATTCTTCGACCAAGAATCAAACCTACTACCTTACACCGTGGGTACTTATGTAGGAACGAAAAGAGTATTCAATTTGGGTGCGGGATTTTACAACCAACCTGAAGGTACAATGAGTCAAGCTAACGGCATAAAATCTAAACATTCCATTAATTCGTTCGCCGTGGATGCATTTTTAGATATGCCTATTGGCGACAAAAAGAAAAACATGGCCATTACAGCTTACTCTGCCCTTTACATGAATGATTTTGGCCCAAATTATTTGAGAAATGCAGGAATCATGAATCCGGGCACCTCTGATCCGACATACACAGGAACAAAAGCATTAGCAGGTGCAGGAAATGCTCGTCCTTTAATGGGTACTGGATCAATTTGGTACACCCAAGCAGGATTATTGTTGCCTAAAAACTCAGATAGTCCTAAATTACGTATACAACCTTTTGTAGCCTACACATTAAAACAATTGGATGCATTGCCGGCAGCGGGTAGCTATTTTGATATTGGATCAAACTTCTACATCGACGGACACAATTCCAAAATTACACTCCAGTATTCTTCACGACCTATTTATTCTAGCAAGGATAATATCAGTGATTATAAAGGAGAATTTGTTATTCAATTTGCCAACTACCTATAAACTTATCTTGTAAACCATTTTAATTCAAAAAACTATGTCACAAAAAAAACAAAGCTTGGCCTATATTATTAGCGCCTCGTCTGTCGGAACACTCATCGAGTGGTATGACTTCTACATTTTCGGTTCTTTAGCAACTGTATTATCAACCAAATTTTTCCCTACGGACAATCCGACGGCAGCCTTCTTAAATACCTTAGCAACATTTGCAGCAGGTTTTGTGGTTCGCCCCTTTGGCGCCTTGGTATTTGGTCGTTTGGGAGATTTAATTGGCCGTAAGTACACATTTATGGTTACGTTGATGTTGATGGGTGGCGCAACTTTTGCTATCGGTTTAGTTCCATCGTATGCAACGATTGGAGGCTGGGCGCCCTTCATTGTATTGACTTTACGTTTATTGCAAGGTTTAGCCTTAGGTGGTGAGTATGGGGGTGCAGCTACCTACGTGGCCGAACATTCACCAGCTGAGCGTCGTGGATTCTTCACTTCCTGGATCCAGACGACAGCTACGGTGGGTCTAGTGATTTCATTGGGCGTTATTATGTTAACGCGCTCATCGATGAGCAAAGAAGCATTTGATGATTACGGTTGGCGTGTACCCTTCTTACTTTCCATCATCATGGTCGGCATTTCATTCTTAATTCGTCGTAACATGGAAGAATCTCCTATGTTTGAGAAGGCTAAAAAAGAAGGTGCTACCTCTACAAATCCATTGAAAGAGTCATTTGGCAACAAATTAAACTTGAAATTCGTTTTATTGGCCCTTTTCGGAGCAACGATGGGTCAAGGTTTAGTTTGGTATACGGGTCAATTTTATGCGCAAACGTTCTTATTGAAAATTTGTAATCTGGATGACATTCAAACAAATACCATCTTAGTGATTGGATTATTGTTAGGAACACCACTTTTCATTTTCTTTGGTGCATTATCTGATAAAATTGGCCGCAAAGGAATCATGCTCGCAGGTATGGCGATCGCAGTATTCGCTTATCGTCCCATCTTCGATAAAATGTACGAAACCGTTAGTGTGAAAAACAAAGAAGTTGTTGCAGGTTCTGAAAAAATCGAGGAAACTAGAGCGCTAAATGCCAAATCTACTGTTGATTCTTTGATTACAACAACAACAACACGTAGTTACACCGATGGAGCGACCTATAAAAAAGTTAGTAAATTGGTCGTATTAGCTGATAAATCAGCAGAGGCGCCGAAAGCCGATGTAAAAGAGACAATCACGATCAATGACTCAGACAAATGGACCTTAATCGGAATGGTATTCTTATTGATTTCCTTTGTAACTATGGCTTATGGACCGATAGCTGCATTCTTGGTTGAATTATTCCCAACCAAAATTCGATATACTTCCATGTCATTGCCATATCACATTGGAAATGGTATCTTCGGAGGCTTGATGCCAGCGATTGCCACGTTCTTAGTAACAACAGCAAAAGACTCAAACAAAGCAGCAGAAGAGGCAGGCCAGGTAGCGAGCATCGCTAAACCTTATTTAGAAGGTTTAAATTACCCAATTGCCTTGGTAAGCGTATGTGTTATCATTGGTATCATTTACATCAAAGGCGACAAAAAACACGCCTAGTAACTTATAAAGAACTTTTAAAATGAACGCAATAAAGAAAATTTTAGGCCTTGTTTGGATTGCACTAGGTGTAGCAGCAGGCATTTATTTAGTGTATTTCCAAGCACTCCCTTTATGGGAAAAAGGAGGAAACGATTTAGTACCAGCGATTATTTACACCTGTGTATTAGCTCCATTAATCTCCATTGGAATGTCAGTTTTTGGATATTATTCCTTAACTGGCGAGTTTGATAACGTATAATCAACAAACAAACCTACAAGCGCCCTATCAAGCATCTTTCGCTCGATAGGCGCTTGTTACATTTAAAGGATGCGAAATAACAAATTACTATTAGTGGCAATTGTATTTTTGGGTTTACTTAACTTCCCCATACTCCATTTTATTGACTCGAAAAATAGTGTATTGGGCATCCCATTTATTTATCTCTACTTTCTCGTTGTTTGGCTAGGAGCCATCGTCAGCACAGGGATCATCTTAAATCGTAATTCAAAATAAATTATGGGCGTTTGGGAGATAGCCTTTTTGTCAATTGCTTATTTGGGCATACTTTTCCTTTTGGCTTTTTGGGCTGAAAAGAAAAAAGCGCAAAACAAAAGTTTGATAAATAACCCCCTCATTTATGCCTTATCTTTGGCTATTTATTGTTCTGCTTGGACTTATTATGGTTCTGTGGGACAAATAACAAGCAACGGACTCAGCTTTTTAAGCGTCTATTTAGGGCCTACCTTAGTGATGATTCTCGCATGGGGCTTTGTCCGAAAAATGGTTCGAATTGCTAAGATTCATAACATTACAAATATTGCCGATTTCATTTCAACGCGTTACGGCAAAGACAGCAGAATCGGTTTAGGGGTGACATTGATTTCCTTATTCGCTGGGATCCCCTACATCGGTCTGCAGTTAAAAGCCATCGCACAAAGCTTTGATTTAATTACACAATCCACACCGAGCGCCACATTTTACCAAGACCCTTCCTTTCTACTTTTCATCTCACTCACCTTATTTATCTTGGTGTTAGGGCCTCGCAGATTTGACTCGTCCGAAAAACATGAAGGCATGATTTTCACCATTGCTATGGAGTCAATCATCAAACTCGTAGCCTTTTTGGCGATTGGAATTTATATTTCTTACCAAATTTACCAAGGATGGGAAGGCACCCTACAGCTTCATACGATTTCGCTTCCGAGTATAGAAACCAACGGCGGATATGGCAACTGGTTTATCCAATTTATCCTTTGCGGCATTGCCTTTTTGTTTCTTCCCCGTGTTTTCCATGTGGCAGTTGTCGAAATTGGGGAGGAAGAAAACCTCAAACAAGCCTCATGGATATTTCCATTGTATATGTTGCTGATTAATATATTCGTAATTCCCTTGGGAATTGCAGGCTATGCTTTGCTAAATTCAAGTGGATTAAATTCAGATTTATATGTACTAGGCTTGCCCATTCATTTTCATTCCAAACTGTTAGCATTTATTGTTTATTTGGGCGGATTTTCAGCCGCATCAGGTATGGTCATCATGGAAACCATGGCAATCAGTTCTATGATTAGCAACAACCTAATCATGCCTTTACTATTAAGACAAAAAGGCTTTTTCAGTGATAATCAAAATCAACTCGGCTCAATCAATCAAAACATACGCCGCATCATGATCGTAGTTATTATGATATTAGGATATGTTCATTATCGCGAAACAGAAAGCCTAGTCAACCTCGTATCCGTTGGGATGACCTCCTTTGTAATCGTTGCCCAATTTGCCCCAGCCACAATTCTTGGGATTTATTGGAAAAAGGCTAGTCGGCAAGGAGCCTTGACGGGAATCTTAACCGGTTTTATAATCAGTGCGGCACTACTTTTTCTACCTAATTTGGGAATATCAACGGATGTATTTCGCATCGAAGGCCTCAATCCCGTTTCCAATGCCACCTATTGGTCCATTACGTTCAATGTCTTAGCCCTGTATGCCGTTTCAATAACAAGTAAACAAAACGGAAAAGATGCCAACCAATCCTACTTATTCGTGGACGTATTTGAGTATTCCAAAAACATCGAAAACTCAACCATCTGGCGCGGAAAGGCACGGTTAAGAGATTTAAGACAAGCACTTAGCGGGTTCATTGGCAAAATCAATACGGAACAAAGACTCAAGCAAATTGCAAAAGCGAATAATCTGTCCTTGAGCGAAACCTATGCTGACCCAATTTTGGTTACACAAACTGAGAAAATACTCGCTGGCTTTGTCGGTTCAACTTCTGCCCGACTAATTATTTCTGCCATTTCCAAAGAAGAGCAGATTGGGATGTCAGAGGTCATCCTCCTGTTACAAAAATCTAGAGACCTACAAGCAAGCAATGCTGAATTAGTCAAAATTGATGCCCAAAAGAATGAATTCCTAACAACAGTAACCCATGAAATTCGCTCCCCAATCACCTCCATTCGATCCTTATCAGAAATTATGGTTGAACATGAAGATATTAGTCAAGAGGAGCGTAAAACCTTTTTAGAAACCATCATACAGGAGTCAGACCGCTTAAGTAGGCTCGTTAACCAAGTCCTCGATTTAGAAAAATTAGCCGCAGGAAAAGTAAATTTCGATATGCATTCCGTTGATTTAGGAGCCGTTATCGAAAAAGCCATGATGAATTTTACAGCGATAGCCCAACAAAATCAGGTTGGCATTCAGGTTGATGTTAGTCAAAAACGAACCCAGCGACAAATTCATGGTGATTTCGAAAAATTGGTTCAAGTAATCATCAACCTACTTTCTAACGCTATCAAAAATGTGGAACCTAGCAAAGGAATCATCCAAGTTCGTTTGTATGAAAATGCCACACACATCTGTATCGATGTGGAAGACAATGGAATTGGCATCGACCCAAAATATCATGACCAAATTTTTGAAAAGTTTAAGCAAGTCGATAATCCAAATCGTAAAATTGATAGCTCAGGATTGGGTTTATCCATTTCGAAAAAAATCATTGAAATGCACCAAGGAACGATTCATTTAGAGAGTTCACTAGGGCATGGAGCCAAATTTATCCTTAAATTACCTATTCAAAAAACCGCCTAATATGAGAATTTTAATCGCAGATGATGAACCTGCCATCCTGATGTCACTTGATTTCCTAATGCGAAAAGAAGGACATCAGGTATTTGTAGCACGCGATGGTGAAGAAGCCATACAACTCATTGAAAAAGAATTGCCCGAGGTAATCATTTTAGATATCATGATGCCGAAAATAGATGGCTATGGTGTGTGCCAACAAGCTAAAGCACTAAAGACTACCTATCAACCTGCCGTGGTATTTATTTCAGCAAAAATCGCGGAATCAGATATTGAAAAAGGCTATGAAATGGGTGCTGATTTATATATCCCTAAACCCTTTTCTAATCGCGACTTAGTTAAAAAAATAAACGAATTGTACGAGAAACTAAAAAACTAACCTACATAGATCATGAGAATTACATCATTAGCTCAATACCATGAAGCCTACGCCGAAAGTGTAAATCACCCTGAGCGATTCTGGGCAAACATCGCCAACGAGTTTGATTGGATTAAGCCATTTACCAAAGTATTGGATTGGAGTTTCGACGATTATTCAGTCAAATGGTTCGAAGATGGCCAAATGAATATAACGGCCAATGCGCTAGATCGCCACCTGAAAACAATTCCCGATCAAGCTGCAATTGTCTATGAGCCTAACGAACCCGGAGATGAAGCTATTACGTTAACTTACCGTCAATTGCACGCACGCGTTTGTAAATTCAGTAATGTATTGAAAGCGCAAGGGGTCAAAAAAGGGGATCGTGTGTGTATTTACATGCCCATGATACCGGAATTAGCCATTGCAGTATTAGCCTGTGCACGCATCGGAGCCATTCACTCAGTCGTTTTTGGCGGTTTTTCTGCACAATCCATTTCGGATCGCATCAATGATTCCCTGTGTAAAATCGTGATTACAACCGATGGCGCAGTGCGTGGAAATAAAAATATTCCCATGAAAGAAACCGTGGATGATGCCTTGGTTTCATGTCCTTGTGTTGAAACAGTCATTGTCAAAACACGCACGAAAACACCAGTAGCAATGCTCAAAGGGCGCGATTTGTGGTGGGAAGAAGAAGAGGCGCAGGCATCTGCTGATTGCGCTCCTGAACCAATGAATGCGGAAGATCCTTTATTTATCCTTTACACTTCGGGTTCTACAGGTAAACCGAAAGGCGTTGTGCATACTTGCGGAGGCTACATGGTGTACACCGCTTACACCTTTGCCAATGTTTTCCAATATAATCCAGGCGATGTATTTTTCTGTACCGCTGATATTGGTTGGATCACAGGTCACTCCTATTTGGTCTATGGTCCTTTATTGAATGGGGCTATATCTGTTTTATTTGAAGGAATTCCAACGTACCCAGATGCAGGACGTTTCTGGGATATCATCAAACGTCACCAAGTGAATATCTTCTATACGGCACCTACAGCAATTCGCTCGCTGATGGGCTTTGGCGACGAGGTATTAGAAGGAAAAGATTTAAGCTCGCTTCGTGTGCTAGGTTCTGTGGGAGAACCGATCAATGAGGAAGCATGGCAATGGTATCATGAGAAGGTTGGACAAGGTAATTGCCCGATTGTAGATACCTGGTGGCAAACGGAAACGGGTGGATTAATGATTTCCCCAATCGCGGGCATTACACCTTTAAAACCCGCTTTCGCTACGCTTCCCCTACCCGGAGTGCAACCTATTTTGGTTGACGAAAATGGGAATGAAATCGAAGGAAACGGTGTGAATGGAAACTTATGTATCAAATACCCTTGGCCGTCCATCATCCGTACAACTTATGGCGACCATGATCGATGCAAGACCACCTATTTCTCCACCTATCCGGGTCTGTATTTCACGGGAGACGGATGTATGCGGGATGAGGACGGATACTACCGAATTACCGGTCGGGTCGATGATGTGATGAATATCTCCGGCCACCGGATCGGGACTGCCGAGGTAGAAAATGCCATCAATATGCACACAGGTGTCATAGAATCCGCTGTGGTAGGTTTCCCACATGATGTGAAAGGTCAAGGAATCTATGCCTATGTGATTTGTGAGCATCCTACAATTAATGATGAATTAACTCGAAAAGATATTTTGGCTACTGTTTCTCGAGTTATCGGACCAATCGCCAAACCGGATAAGATTCAATTCGTCACGGGCTTACCCAAAACCCGCTCCGGCAAAATTATGCGCCGTATTTTACGCAAAGTGGCAGAGGGTGAATTTGGTAGCCTAGGAGACACATCTACATTGTTAGATCCGAGTGTGGTGGATTCGATTATCGCAGGGGCGCTTTGAATGAGGTAAGAATTAAGAGTGAAGAGTGAAGAATACAGAGAGTGCCCGAGGTGAAAACTTCGGGCATTTTTTATATAAAAAAACCCCAGAATAAAATCCTGAGGTTTTTTTATACGAGTAATAAAGTAACTCTTCACTCTTAGTTCTTCACTCCTAACTCTCCCCTACCAAAAATAAGTATACAACATCAACAACATCATCACAATCACCACGGAACCTGCAATAAACGAAGGCTGAAGTTTGAACATCTTTGCATCGATTTCCAAGCCTTTTGGATTGTTCTTCGATTCAGGATCTAGGAGAGAGATTACCACCATCGATGTGATACAAAAGGTAAATACCCAGCCCATACGATCAATGAATGGGATCACATACATCCCATCCGCATCTTGGAATGAAGAATAGAAGATTGAATCTGTCACACCCGTCCAAGTAGGAATATATTTAGAAACAACAGAAAATGTCACACCGCCCAATAAAGCGAATAATGCTGCTTTGGATGTTGTGCGCTTCCAGAAGAATCCCATGATAAATAAGGCAAAAATACCCGGAGAAAAATATCCTGTATATTCCTGAATGAATTGGAAACCACCTTTCTTATCTATACCCATAAAAGGCGCGATTAATACGGCAATCACAGTTGCCCCTACCACCGCAAAACGTCCTATTGAAACTAATTTCTTTTCAGAAGCATTTGGGTTAATGTAGTTCTTATAAATATCCAACGTGAAAATCGTCGAGATTGAATTCGCCTTACCAGCCATCGAAGCAACTACGGCTGCCGTTAATGCGGCGAACGATAATCCTTTCAATCCTACTGGCAACAAGTTCAATAATACAGGGTATGCATTATCCTTGCTCAAAACGCCATCTTTCATCATTTCTGCTTGGAACATCCCGTCTTTCCACAATAAATACGCAGCAATACCTGGTAAAACAACGATAATAGGCATCATCATTTTTAAGAACGCAGCAAACAAAATCCCGTTACGGGCAGTTGGCAAATCAGCTCCTAAAGCTCTTTGCGTAATGTATTGATTACATCCCCAATAGTTTAAGTTGACAATCCACATACCACCAATCAACACCGCTAAACCTGGTAGCGATGGATAATTTGCGTTGTCTTTACTGAATATCATGTGGAAATGATCAGGTGCTTTCGTCATTAAATGATTCAACCCATTCATAACTCCTTCACCACCGAAACGGGTAGAAACTAAATTCAATGCCAAATAAGAGGTAACCAAACCTCCTAACACCAAGAAAACTACTTGAATTACATCAGTGTAACCAATTACCTTCATTCCGCCTAGCGTGATTATGATGGCAAATGCTGACATCGCAATCATACAAACCGTGAAGTCTAACCCTGAAATGGTAGAAACGGCTAAGGCACCTAAATATAAAATGGATGTTAGGTTAACCGCGATATATAATAACAACCAAAAAACGGCCATAATCAAACTCACCGTAGAATTATAGCGTCTATTTAAAAACTGAGGCATCGTAAAAATCTTGTTCTTCAAATAGATCGGCATGAAGAAAATCGCAACGATCAATAACGTTGCTGCAGCCATCCACTCATAAGTAGCAATCGCCAAACCCATCTGAAAACCATCCCCAGATGTACCAATGAACTGTTCTGCAGAGATATTCGATGCAATTAAGGAAGAACCAATGGCCCACCAGGTTAATGACCCTTCCGCTAAAAAGAAATCATTTGAATCCGCAATTTTTGACTTTTTCTTATTGTAAATCCAATAACCGTAGCCTGAAACAACAATGAAATAAAATAAAAAAACGAGGTAGTCGAGCAACTCTAAACTGTGTGCTTGCATAAAAAGAGGGTTTAGTTAAGGGTAATCTTTGCGAAAATAGGGTATTTCAGGGGAAAAGAAAAGGATTTAACGGAATTATACTATTCCCAATAATTCGGCCTAACTAGAACTACCTCTTCTTCTCGATCAACGATTACTTGGCCAGGCAATAAATCTTTCGTCTTTCGAACATATTTTTTAGCAGTTACAATGACAGGACAAAGTGACTCCGTCGCACGTTTGGAAAAATGCGCTGCGAGTTCGGCAGCTCTCTCGATCACATGTTTGGGGACCGTTTGCTGTTGCGGATTTCGAATAATCACATGGGAACCCGAAACATCCCTAGCATGTAACCAAATATCAAATTTCTTCGCATATTTCAGCGTCAACAAATCGTTATTCTTCGCATTTTTGCCCACCCAAATCGTCCAGCCCGATGTCACAAATTGCTTGAATGGTAATTCTTCCGACGATTGTTTGGTCGATTGTTGGACCTTTAAATATTGTAAATAAGGCTTCAACTCCCTGCGTACCTGAGCCGCTTCGACGCCTTTCAGTTGGGCCCCTAATTCAACGATTTCAGCCTTTTTTCGAGCAACCGCTGCTTCCCATTGCGCAATTTCTTTGGAGAAATTCTTCGCCTTTCGATAGTAATTTTCGGCGTTTTCTGGGCCCGATAGCAGAGGGTTTAGTTTAATGGTGACCCTTCCGCCATGGTAAAAATCATCTAATTCAACCGACTTGGCTCCAGAGGGAATCAGATGCAAAAAGGCCATCAAAATATTTCCAATTTCTTCATAAGCTAAACTTGAATCCCGTTTAACTTGCTGCTTTTCTAGACTTTCCAGGTAATGAATCGCCTTCAGGTGTAATTTACCGAGGGTTTCCATCAACAATGATTTCTCCCGACGAAACTCCCCTACTGAATAATGCAGCGAATAAAATTGGTTTAAGGCATCGAATACATCTTTGGTTTGATATAAGACTTCACCCTCCTGTGGAAATAGCGTCAATGCAATCCCTTTAGCGGTCTCCACAATCGAGATCATCGGATCATCCAACCATTGTAAGGTTTGCTGTAATAAGTTCCATTGCTTCACGATGGATTGATTCGAATAGCCCAAACTTTGTAAATAATTGCCTCCCTCTTTTCCTAAGGTTGGGTACAATGCCATCCAATCCCCTTCGGCTTCTTGAAAGGCTTCATAGGACTGATCAATCGACCGATCCAATTGTCCTAAAGTCAAGTCAAAATCCTTAGCTAAGCGTTTCTGAAATTGGCCTTGATGTTCCCCTACTTGAAATAGAATTACATTGGAACGATTACC
>DKIP01000111.1:11901-12027 GCA_002454335.1 Cytophagaceae bacterium UBA6715
CATGCAGGAGCAAATCCGAAAACAAATCCACAGAATTCCGACCGGCCCGACGGAAATCTTCTGGAAATTGCAAACTCGAAAACTGGGAACCAAAACTACATTTTATCCAAAAATCTTGTCCATTTT
>DKIP01000068.1 GCA_002454335.1 Cytophagaceae bacterium UBA6715
TTGTGACTAGCGACTAATTTAAATATCTCGCAAAAAACTCCCACGTCCTCAACATCTGATCAATCCGCTGCCGATTATTACCTGCACGGGTAATCTCATGTGAGGCACCCGGATGTCGCACATATTCTACCTCACGCCCTAATTGCTTCAAGCTCTTATACAGCATTTCGCTTTGGATTACGCCCGTACGAAGGTCATTTTCTCCATGAAAAATAATTAACGGCGTTTTGATATTAGCCACATAACTTAAAGGAGATTCACGATCTAACACCGCTTTTGTCACTTTTTCCCAAGGATAACCACCAAAATAGTTGGGAACTAAACGCCATGCATTTCCTTCTCCAAAGAATGTCGATAAGTCATAAACACCCCGTTGGGCTGCAGCCACTTTAAATCGGTTCGTGTGGCCAACAATCCAAGCGACCATATACCCCGCATAAGAACCACCTGTAACCCCTAATTTTGTTGTATCAGTCCAACCTTCTTTGATCGCTAAATCCGTAACACGCATCACATCCGCCATCGGACCAGCGCCCCAATCTTTTACATTACTAGCCATAAAAGGTGTTCCGTATCCCCCACTTCCACGTGGATTGCAATACACAATGCCATAACCTTTTGCTGCATAATATTGAAACTCATGCCACATACTTGCTTCTCCCGTTCCCCACATAGCTGTAGGCCCGCCATGAATCTCTAGGACCAACGGGTATTTTTTCCCTTCTTGAAATCCTATCGGTTTCATGACCCAATAATCGACCGTTTGGCCTAATTTATTAATGAATTGATGTTTCACCGCTTTAGCTAATTGCTTATCCTTTAACCAAACAGCATTGAATTCCGTTAATCGTAACTCTTTTCCATTCGAAAGCATATATAATTCAGAAGGGTTTTCAATCGATGTTTTGGCATAGATAAATTGATCATATGCGACATCGAAGCCTAAAACTCCTTCCATCGTCGATGTCAAGGTTTTAAATTTCTTCGTAGCCAAGGTATATTCCACTATGGGTACTGCACCTTGATCTTGTGGTGTTAGGTATAATTTAGCATCATCTGCTGACCATTTTACTTGCGTAATCACACGATCCAACGCTACCTCTTGAATCACACCGGAAGACAAATTCATTACTTTTAAAACCGGATTTGAAACGCCTGTCGATTTTGATTCAAAAAAAGCAACTTGGTCACCTTTGTTATTGATACTTAAATTCGAATAACGATATCCTGCTTTGATTAATACAGACGTGTAAGCTCGAGAAATAGCATCATACCGAACGATTTGACTTTCAAGCACCTTATCGGGATGCGTCAAACTATCCGCCGGCAAAATCACCAAAAAGCTATTGGCATTCAATTGCTCCCAATCCGACCAGCGATGCAAAGGATTATTAATGGCCACAGGCTTTGCTCCTGCTTCTATAGTCAGCGCATAAAGGGTTGATAAAGAAATCTCTCCCGACGTAGTCATTTCTTCCTGAAATTGTAGTCGGTTAATCACTTTGGCCTTTTTATCTTTCTCATTTTGTGCTAAATAGGCACGAACTTCTTCGATGCTTCCATTCGGATTCGCCTTCGCTTTAGATACAAATGAGGCGTTCGCAACTTGTGGTTTTTCCAATGACCACGATGGAATCAAATGACGCGGATTCGCAATCGAATCCACATAAAAGTCTTTCAATGAAATACCAGAGGTGTAATATAATTTCCCATCATGTTTTGAAATCGATGGATTTTGAACCGAGACCTTTGAATTCGTTATTGCCAAAGCCTCACCTCCCGCTAAACTTAATTGGTATACCTGCGACTTATTCCCTAAATCCCGCGTAAACAGAATGGATTTACCATCCGCCGACCAATTTGCCCCGCTAATCGAATAACGACCCGCAGTCATGGCTCGGGAAGTTTTCGTTGTGACATCCCCTACATACAAATGCGTTTGATAGACAAAATCACCTTTGGTATCTGGATCATCTTCCACGGATGTCACCGTATATAAAAACTTTTGTCCGTTTGGGGAAAAGCTCGGTTTCCCTACCGACTTGATCTTCAACAAATCTGTAACCTGAATGGTATTTTGGGCTAAAGCGCCAAAAGAAATAAAGAGAATGAGTATTAGTGTCCGCATCATTAAAAAATAAGGCTTGCGAAATATCTCGCAAGCCTTAAATTTAGAAAATAAAAGATGAATTGATTAAATCAATTTAAGAATTTCTTCACCAATCGCATCTGTTCCTAAAATCATCGATTTGTCGGTAGACGCATCAGCGATATCCCCTGTACGGAATCCTTTCTTCAACACCTGATCTACGGCATTAATGACAGCTTCCGACTCAGCTTTCATACCGAAAGAAATATCCAATAATAATGCGGCAGATAACACAGATGCCATTGGATTTGCTAAACCTTTACCTGTAATGTCATGCGCAGAACCGTGAATAGGCTCATAAACACCCGTTCCATCACCAATAGAAGCAGAAGCCAACATCCCCATCGAACCTGCGATTTGAGACGCTTCATCCGTTAAGATATCACCAAATAAGTTGGCCGTAACCACCACATCAAAACGCTTAGGATCTTTGATCAACAACATCGCAGTTGCATCTACGAATTGATATTCAACCGTCACATCCGGATATTCCAAAGCCAATTTTTGAATCACTTCACGCCATAAACGTGAGGATTCCAATACGTTTGCCTTATCTACGGAAACTAAATGCTTCTTGCGTGTACGAGCAGCTTCAAAAGCCTTGCGACCGATACGCTCAACCTCATACCGGCTATATTCTGCAATGTCATAAGCTGTATCACCATTGTTCTTACGACCTTTTTCACCGAAATAAATATCACCCGTTAATTCACGGAAGAATAAAATATCTGCACCTTTTAAGATTTCAGGCTTGATGCTAGATGCCGACAATAATTCATCGAACAATTTGATTGGACGTAAATTCGCATAAAGACCTAATTCTTTACGCATTTTCAACAATCCTTGCTCAGGACGAACCTTTGCAGATGGATCATTGTCATATTTGGGATGTCCTACTGCACCAAAAAGCACAGCATCAGATGCCTTCATTTTTACTAAGGTCTCTTCAGGAAGCGCATCACCAGTCGCTTCAATTGCAACGTGGCCAATTAAAGCCTCATCATAGGTGAAATCATGGCCAAATTTCGCCGCAATTTTTTCCAATACTTTTTTACCTACTTCGGTTACTTCTTGTCCAATTCCATCACCTGGAACGATTAAGATATGTTTTTTTGCCATGATATATTTATTAAATCAAATTCAACATTTTTTGGGTCGCTTTGATGGCCGACACCGTTTGGTCACAATCCAAACCTCTTGTAATCAATTCTTTACCCCCATGATTCCACGTAATAATGGTCTCACATAATGCATCAGACTCACCTCCTGGCGGAATGCGAACCGCGTAATCCGTCAACTGCGCCAATTTCTGACCATTCTTCTCAAAAATTATCGCCAACGCATGCATGAACGCATCATATTGACCATCCCCTTGCGCATGTTCCTCAAAAATCTCTCCATCAACCGATATTTTCAAGGTTACTGAAGGACGTAAGTCTTTGGAATGCGTCAATACATAATTCAAAACCTGCACGCGCTCTTCAATCGCATCTGAATCCAGGACGTCCGAAATGATGTAAGGCAAATCATTTTGCGTAACAACCTCCTTGCGGTCACCCAACTCAATGATACGCTGCGTTACTTTCTTCAAATCTGAATCCGACAATTGAATGCCTAATGCAGCTAAATTATT
>DKIP01000009.1:0-181 GCA_002454335.1 Cytophagaceae bacterium UBA6715
TCTTAGCTCTTAACTCTTAACTACGATTCTAGTTCATTTACCGCCAACCAAGCCATCAATCCCGGCCCAATCGCCAACGCATCCTCATCGATATCAAAAGTAGGTGTGTGAACGCCGCTCGTGATGCCTTTGGCTTCATTGCGAATTCCCAAACGGTAGAAACATGCATCCACATGATGTG
>DKIP01000009.1:324-8587 GCA_002454335.1 Cytophagaceae bacterium UBA6715
AGCCTTTTAAAACCTCGAAAATAGCTTGGCCTCCCATGGCATCTGCTATGCCTTCCGCCAATTTCTTCATCTTATCCAATCCTTCTGCACGCCATGTTTCATCCATTGCCCGGAAAGTTCCCGCAATATTGACTTCGTCAGGTATCACGTTCGTCGCCCCCAATCCTTCAATCTTACCAAAGGTCAACACCGATGGAAACTTCGGGTTCTTATTACGAGAAATGATTTGCTGCATCGCCACAATAATGTGCGACGCTATGACGATCGGGTCAATGCAAGCATCTGGCATGGCACCATGCCCTCCTTTGCCAATAACTTTAATATATAATTCATCCGTACTGGCCATGTACATGCCCTCACGAAAACCTATTTTTCCCACGGGAACGTTTGTGGCTACATGCTGGCCAAAAATGCTCATCGGTTTCGGGTTTTCTAAAACGCCCTCTTTGATCATGATGCTAGCTCCACCCGGCGCTTTTTCTTCTGCCGGTTGGAAAATCAACTTCACTGTTCCTTCAAAATCCTCCTTGATGGATTGCAAAATATGCGCCGTTCCCAACAAGGAAGATGTATGCACATCATGTCCACAAGCATGCATCACACCGGGGTTTTGTGATTTATAGGGAACGTCATTCGTTTCGATAATTGGCAAGGCATCCATATCAGCCCGCAAAGCCACTACTTTTTTCGCTGGATTTTTTCCTTCTATGATGGCTACAACGCCCGTATTGGCTAGACGGCTGTTTGGGATTCCCCAGGTATTCAATTGGCTTTCTACAAAAGCTTGCGTAGCTGTTTCCTGAAAAGATAATTCCGGATGCATGTGTAAATGGTGGCGATTGCCAACCGTTTCTTGTGCGAGCGAAGTAGATAATGCTTTAATTTTTTCAACCAGGGTTGCCATGTGCCTTTGCTTATTTTTCACAAATCTACTAAAAAGGGCTTGAAATGCCGTTTTTATCTGAATATTCGAGGTTAAATTTTTGTTACAAGTCCTTGTTTATCAGTTGATTATTTTCTGTAACTTTAAAGCATGTGATGGATTTGCGCAGGGATTACCTTTTAAAATTGGATGTCTATGAGTCAGAAAGTTTTAGTCCTTAATCAAGATTACAGTGCCTTAACAATTTGTTCTATGCCCAAAGCTTTTTTGCTAGTTTACCTCAATAAAGCCGAGCTTATTGCTGAATCAAGCACTGAAAGACTCCATTCCATCTCGCAGTCATTTCCTTTTCCTTCCGTCATACGTTTAAATCGCTATGTGTATTTTCCCTATAAAGGGGTTGTATTAACGCGTCAAAATATCTTTAAGCGCGACGGAAATCGTTGTCAATATTGTGGCTCCCCCGATCACCTAACGTTAGATCATGTGATACCCAAATCGCGCCAAGGAAGAACGTCTTGGGACAATTTGACGACTGCATGTAAATATTGTAATTCAAAAAAAGGACATAAAACACCGGAAGAAGCGGGGATGCATTTGGCTCGCCAACCGTTCAAACCTTCCTTCGTTATGTTTTTGCGAAATTTTTCCGGAATTTTGGATAATCAATGGATGCCCTTCATCGGGGCGAAACACGAAAAAATTCAGTAATGATTAAAATTTCATTTATCGGTGCGGGACACGTGGCATGGCATTTGTCGCAAGCGTTGGAAAATGCAGGGAACAGTGTTCAAGAAGTCTTCAGTCGAGATCCAGAGAAAGCACGCGATTTAGTTAGCTATTTGTATAATGCCCGCGTTCAAGAGCATTTGGATTTTTCAGAATCAAGTTCGACCGTTTTTTTCCTTTGTGTACCGGAGTCGGCCTACCCGCAAGTGTTACCTGAATTATTACTGCCCAAATATGCGACTTTGGTGTTGGTGGCAGGAACCGTTTCCTTGACGGAATCCATGATGCAATACGACCCTTTGCGCGAAAGCACAAATCAACTAGGCGTATTATTTCCCGTACAGCATTTACAAGCTGAGCGGAAGATTAGTTTATCGAATGTACCGATTTGTATTGAAGTTTTAGTCGAAGAAACAGAGGCGACTTTGGTTCATTTGGCCAAAGATATTTCTAAATCCATATATTTAGTGAATGGTGAAGAGCGGAAGAAAATACATTTGGCGATGCTGATGGCGGGCTTATTTACGCAACAACTTTGGCAACAAGCTCAAGCGTTATTGGAATCAATTGAATTAGACAAAAGCTTGATTCAGGGGGTAGTTCAAAATTACGTCCAAGCCTTTTTTGCGAATCAGACCTTACATGCCGATCAGGATATCGCGAAATTAAGTGATTCTCGGGTGGTGTTTGACCAACAAGCCTTCATGATACGTCCTGAAATGCAGGAAATCTATAAGCATATGTTGTCGCTCGTAAAATCCAATCCTATTTAATTAACGGCTTATCCATTTGAATAATCACTTGTTTTTTGCTAAAGCCAATCAGTGTAACATTCCCATCGTTTGTGGGATAGATATAATATAGGCTGTCGCCTGAGCTGTTTTTTTGAATACTTGCAGGAATATCTTGTTTTTGACTGAGTCCAAAGGCAATGGCGTCTAGCATTTCATTGATTTTGGCATCTTTTACAGATTTTTTAAGCGTTGCTATGCTCCCGGATTGAATGCTTACCTTATTTTTTAAACTTAAGGTGTCAGCAACTTGTCCTTTTGCCAAATTTGCTTGAAGTTCCTGTCCCCAAACATCCACCTGATTCACGATATCTTGTGGCAATACACGCTTGACTTGACGTTCGCGCATTTCTTTTACGGCTGCTGTGGTGTCAATTCGTTTGGAAAAGTCGCAGGCATAAACGGTGAAAGCAAGAAAGATGATTAGGTATTTTTTCATGAGTTTAGGACGAAAGAACAAAGGTATTCATCTTGAGCAGAAAGGGCAATGAATTTAATTGTTATCTTTGCGGAGATTTTTTAACCCCGATTAGACATGCTGGAGCAGCTAGAAGCCATCCGAGAACGATTCATCGAAGTAGAACAACAAATTGCGATGCCGGAAATTGTTTCCGACTTGAAGAAGTTCAAGACCTTGAGTAAGGAGTATAAAGACTTACAAAAGATTGTAGACCAATACGTTGCCTACCAAAACCTTCTGCAATCCATTGAGGAGGCAAAGTCGGTCATCGCAACGGAAAAGGACGAAGATTTTCGCGACATGGCGAAAGCGGAATTAGAAGAATTGGTTCCTGCAGAAAAGGAAATGCAGGAGGTTTTGAAGGAGATGTTGATTCCTAAAGATCCGAACGATTCCAAAGACTGTATCTTGGAGATTCGTGGGGGTACCGGGGGAGATGAGGCCTCCATTTTTGCGGGAGACTTGTTTCGGATGTACCAACGATTTGCGGAAAAGCAGGGTTGGACATTCCAGATTATGGATTACACGGAAGGAACGGCTGGCGGTTATAAAGAGATGATTGTTTCCGTACAAGGAGAGGATGTCTATGGTAAATTGAAATTCGAATCGGGCGTTCATCGTGTTCAACGTGTTCCTGCAACAGAATCTGCCGGTCGTATTCACACTTCGGCTGCGACAGTTGCCGTGATGCCAGAGGCGGATGAGGTGGACGTGCAGATCAATATGAATGACATTCGTAAAGATACATTCTGTTCGTCAGGTGCAGGAGGTCAGTCGGTTAATACCACTTATTCAGCGGTTCGTGTAACTCACATTCCATCTGGATTGGTTGTGCAATGTCAAGACGAGCGTTCGCAAATTAAGAACTTTGAAAAAGCAATGACTGTGTTGCGTTCTCGTCTTTATGAAATAGAATTAGCTAAACAGAATGCGGAAATCGCAGGAAGTCGGAAATCCATGGTTGGGTCAGGCGACCGTTCCGATAAAATTCGCACCTACAATTACCCACAAGGCCGTGTGACGGACCACCGCATCGGCTTAACGGTTTACAATTTGCCTACCGTGATGGATGGGGAGATTGGGGAGTTTATCGAACAACTACGCATTGCGGAAAATGCGGAGCGTTTGACGGAAGGAGCAGTTTAAGTAAATTCCCTAGGTCATAGCCTAGGGTTATAAATTAGGCTTTCTCCAATTTAAACTCGAATCGAGTTCCTTTGTTTTCCTCAGATTGTACAGAAATCTTGCTGTTATGTGCCTGAACGATGTGTTTGACAATGGATAGTCCTAAACCGGTGCCGCCAGAGTTTTTGGCTCGACTTTTATCTACTCGATAAAACCGTTCGAAGATGCGGTGCAAGTGCTCCTCTGCAATTCCAGGGCCGTTATCCACAACAGAGACCGTATAAGCTTTTTTCTTCTCCGTGATTATAATCTGAACTAGGCCTTTTTCATTGCCATACTTTATCGCATTCACGACCAGGTTCATGATGACTTGAGAAATTCGTTGGGTATCTGCCTTAACCTGAATTTCACCTTTAGGGGCAATGAGTTTAAGTTTGACATCGCGTTTTTTTGCTTTTGCCTCCACTTGCTCAAATATTTCTTCAATCAGTGGTCTCAAATTAATTTTCTTGCGTTCAATCTTAATTGCTCCTGTTTCGATCTGGGATACAGTCAGTAAATCCTGTACTAGACTGTCCAAACCGTCCAAACTTTTCGCGGCCTTTTCCAGAAATTTCATTCGAATTTCGAGGTCCTCATCCGGATTATCCAATAGGGTGTGAACAAAACCTTGTGCAGCAAAAATGGGTGTTTTTAATTCATGTGAAACATCCGCCAAAAATTCTTGTCGGTATTTAGCCGCTTTTTTCAAATCCTGAACTTCTCCCTCTTTGGTTGCCACATATACGTTCAACTCCTTCTTTAATAGTTCGATTGGATTTTCTTTTTCAACGAGTTGTTTTCGCGGTGTTACACTGAAATCCTTCTTTTTGATTTGCTTAATTCGGTCATATAGGGAATTGACTTCTTGAAAAACCAAGTAGTCTAAAGCGAAATAAATCAGGATACCTCCAAATATAAAACAGGTAAGAAACCCGATTGTCATCGTGACTATATCCGAACTCGGAATGAATGATAAAAAAGCCGTCGTAACGATGGCGATAACCAATGCGAGTATGACTGAAAGATATCTGGGCTGTAACATGCTTGAAATTACAGATAAATTTTTAAAATGTTGTACCTTTGCGCTTTGAATAGAACTTATGGAATTAAATCTGCTTTCGGCGATCTCGCCTGTTGATGGTCGTTACCGTCGCCAAACCCAATCACTCGCTCCGTATTTTTCCGAGTTTGGCCTTATCCAATACCGCGTTCGAGTAGAAATTGAGTATTTCATCGCTTTGTGTGAAATTCCTTTAGCTCCTTTAGCAAGTTTCCCCAAAGAACATTATGCAGCGTTACGTGCGATGTACACCAACTTCTCCGAAGCAGACGCGCAATGGATTAAGGAAACGGAAAAAGTAACCAATCACGATGTGAAAGCAGTCGAATACTTCATCAAAGATCGGATGTTGGCATTACCAGGCGATTTAACTCCTTATGTTGAATTCATCCACTTTGGCCTTACTTCTCAAGATATTAACAATACAGCGATTCCGCTTTCCATCGCGGAGGCGCATCGCGATGTGATTTTGCCTGCTTATCAGGCGGTTGTTGCGACGTTGGATGCTTATGCGACCGAATGGAAAGAGATCCCTTTGTTGGCTCATACCCATGGCCAACCGGCATCTCCGACGCGTTTAGGTAAGGAAATTAAGGTTTTTGTTGAGCGATTAAATCGCCAATTAGACTTATTAGCTCAAGTGCCGTTTACGGGTAAATTCGGCGGTGCTACAGGTAATTTCAATGCGCATCAAGTTTCTTTTCCGGAGATTAACTGGCCAAAATTTGCGGCCAACTTGCATGCAAATCTAGGAATTACACGTTCAAAATACACGACTCAAATCGAGCATTACGATAATTTAGCCGCCTATTTTGATGGCTTAAAGCGGTTGGATACGATACTGATTGATTTATCCCGTGATATTTGGCAGTACATTTCGATGGGCTATTTCAAGCAAAAAATCAAAGCAGGTGAAATTGGATCTTCGGCGATGCCGCATAAAGTCAATCCTATTGATTTCGAAAACGCGGAAGGAAATCTCGCGATGGCAAATGCTTTCTTTGAATTCTTGTCGGCAAAATTGCCTATCTCCCGTTTACAGCGTGATTTAACGGATTCGACGGTTCTTCGTAATGTAGGAACGCCTTTGGCCCATGTCGTGATTTCTTTGAATTCCTTGCAACGTGGTTTGGGGAAATTAGAATTGAATAACAGCAAAATCCAACAAGATTTAGAAGATAACTGGGTCGTGATTGCGGAAGCGATTCAAACGGTATTACGTCGTGAAGCATTCCCGAAACCGTATGAGGCGCTGAAAGATTTGACACGTCACCATGGGAAAATAGACCAAGCAGTCTTCCATCATTTCATCGACGGGCTAGCCGTTTCAGATGCCATTAAATCGGAATTGAAATTAATCAGCCCATTCAACTTCGTGGGCCGCGATGAAAACTAAACTGACAACTGCCCACTGATAACTGAACTATGAACCATCGCCTTATGCACATCGCCCTTGTGGTGGCCGACTACGACGAAGCAATTGCTTGGTACACCGAAAAGCTTGGGTTTACTTTGATTGAAGACACCCGATTGAGTGATGTGAAACGCTGGGTACTGGTTCAACCTTCGGGTGAGGGGTCTTGCCAATTGTTATTGGCCAAAGCCGCAACGGAAGAGCAACGTTCTCGCGTGGGCAATCAAACAGGTGGCCGAGTTTTCTTGTTTCTACATACGGATGACTTTGAAAAAGATTATCAAAATTTGCTCAAACACAACATCAAAATTGTCCGGGGTCCGGTGCTTGAAGAATATGGTAAAGTGCTTGTATTCGAGGATTTGTATGGAAATTTATGGGATTTAATCGGCTAAAATTTTGAATTAAGAGATTTCAGTTTACATTTGCATCAAATTAATACCAAGATGACAAAAGCAGCATACAACAAAAACTGGTGGCAAGGCTAATATTTCCTTGAACAGTTTTGCTGTGTGTACATGATATGTTTACGAAAGGCTTGCTGTTCTCAGTAAGCCTTTTTTTAATTTTGTCCCTAGAAAACATGTCTATAATACAAATTCGAACTGCGAGAAAAACCCAATTGGCGGATACCCTTACGCCTATCGGCATTTTCATGAAGATTCGTAAAAACTTCAAGAATTCCGTCATCCTGGAATCAGCGGATTACCACGGCCGGGAACATGGATTTTCTCATATCGCCTTTGATCCGGTTGCTTCATTTGAATTAACCGATTCAAAGGTTTGTCAAAGATTTCCAGATGGATCAGTGGAAAACTTTACGTTAACGAATCGTCGGGATGCTGTTCAAGCCTTGAAAGCTTTCGCGGATCGTTTTGATTTTCAACAAGAAAAAGGGGATTCGCCAATGGCGAATGGCTTGTTTGGCCATATTTCATATGATGCGGTTACGTATTTTGAGGATATCGAGATTCAAGCAAAAAATTCAGAAACAGAAATTCCATCCATTCGCTATTATGTGTATCGTTATGTGGTTGCTGTGAATCATTTCAATAACCAAATGTCGCTTTATGCACATAGTTATGACGGGTCCGAACCTTCTTTTGATACGATTACATATTTGTTGAACATGCCGCATTACGATTCCGAACGATTCGAGCGCGTAGGTGAGGAAGTAAGTAATTTGAATGATGAGCAAGTAAAGGAGATTGTGGAAACGTGCATCAAGCATTGTTTGCGCGGTGATGTATTTCAAATTGTTCCTTCTCGTCGTTTTTCACAAGGTTTCAAAGGGGATGATTTTCAAGTCTATCGTGCTTTGCGTTCCGTAAATCCTTCGCCGTATTTGTTTTACTTTGATTACGAACAATACCATATTTTTGGTGCATCGCCAGAAAAGCAGATTAAAATTGATGGAGATATCGCTGAAATTCATCCAATCGCTGGAACGTTTAGACGCTCAGGGGATGATGCACGGGATGCAGAATTAGCGCAAGAGCTATTAGCAGACCCCAAAGAAACAGCAGAACATGTCATGTTGGTGGATTTAGCGCGGAATGATTTGAGCCGGAGCGCGGATCATGTCAAAGTGGAGACCTTTAAAGAAGTGCAATTTTTCTCCCATGTCATTCACTTGGTATCCAAGGTGACGGGTCGCTTGCAAAAAGGCGTAAATCCTTTGCAATTAGTAGCAGATACTTTTCCTGCAGGAACATTGAGTGGAGCGCCTAAGCACAATGCGATGACGATTATTAATCGG
>DKIP01000009.1:8688-21560 GCA_002454335.1 Cytophagaceae bacterium UBA6715
AATCATGCCATTGCGATTCGGACCTTTTTGAGCAAGGGAAATACCTTATTTTTCCAAGCAGGAATGGGCGTTGTAGCGAAGTCAGTCGTTGCCAGCGAAATGCAAGAAATACATAATAAATTAGCAGCTTTGCGTCGTGCATTGGAAGTTGCGGAGAACTTAGCATAAGAAGACATGAAGAACGTATTGGTTTTAGATAATTATGATTCCTTCGTGTACAATTTGGTATACCTTTTGAAGGAATTAGGTGCGAATGTGGATGTATTTCGCAATGATAAAATTAGCTTAGAAGAAGTGGGCAAATATGACCAAATTCTTCTTTCGCCGGGTCCTGGGATTCCTTCTGAGGCAGGAATTATGATGGATCTGTTGAAAGAATATAAGTCGACAAAAAAGATTTTAGGTGTTTGTCTAGGTCATCAGGCGATCGCCGAGGCCTTTGGGTCTCAATTAAAGAATATGGGAGAGGTTTTGCATGGCGTGACTACGGAATGTCAAGTGATTGACCCGACCGAGCGTTTGTTCTTGGATATTCCATCGCGTTTTGAGGTTTGTCGTTACCATTCTTGGACGGTCATCCCTAACTCGATGCCAAAGGATTTGAAGATTACAGCTCAAGATGACAAGGGATATGTGTTGGCGGAAGCACATCAGCTATACGATGTGCGTGGGGTTCAATTTCACCCAGAGGCCTATTTGACCCAACACGGATTACAAATGATTAAAAATTGGTTAAAATAAAATGAAAAAGGTTCTAGAAAGAAGAGTGAGTGGTGAGGCGTTGTCAGAACAAGAGGCGCATGAGGTTTTATTGAAAATCGGGAATGGTGGGGTGAATCCCAGTCAAATTGCCGCATTTTTATCATCCTATTGGTATCATCCGATTCAAGTTCAAGAGTTAAAAGGATTTGTTTCGGCGATGTTGGACTTAGCTGTAACAATTGATTTATCGGAGTTCGATGCCATGGATGTTTGTGGAACGGGCGGAGATGGAAAGGATACGTTTAATATCAGTACAACTTCCTCGTTTGTGATTGTAGGTGCTGGCCAAAAAATTGCAAAGCATGGGAATCATGGGGTTTCGTCATCGGTAGGTTCCTCAACGGTTTTGGAGTTTTTGGGTTTGAAATTCAATAATGATCCTAAAATCTTGAAACGTAAAATGGAAACAGCGGGCATGTGTTTTTTACATGCCCCTTTGTTCCATCCGGCTATGCGGTTTGTAGGTCCGATTCGCAAAGAATTAGGGATGAAAACATTCTTTAATTTGTTGGGACCTTTATTGAACCCCGCCAATGTGAGTAAGCAATTGACAGGTGTTTATTCTCCAGAGGTTTTTGAATTATATTCCGGTTTTTTCAATGATTCTAACAAGAGATTTGGGATTGTTTATGCGGAGGATGGCTATGATGAAATTTCATTGACATCGAATTTCCGTTTAGAGACACGGTCAGGCCGACAAGTTCATGAACCTTCGGAATTAGAATGTGGCTATGTGCAACAATCGGAATTATACGGAGGAGCGAATGTGGAAGAATCTGCGAATATGCTTTATAAGATTTTACAGCGCGAAGGGACAGCTGCTCAAACCAATGCGGTATTGGCGAATGCCGGGGCGGCACTTTGGGTTGCAGAGAAAGCTCCAACCTTAGCGGATGGATTTTTAATGGCCAAAGAGTCATTAGAAAGTGGAAAAGCATTCCAGGTGTTCAAGAAGTTTATCATGGATTAATCGCATCTCGCTATGACTATTTTAGATCAAATCATTGCCACCAAACGAACGGAAGTTGCCACTGCCAAAACGCGCATGTCCATTTCGGCATTAGAAAAGCAAGGCTACTTTGCTCGGGCTTGTCATTCTTTGGCGATGTCTTTGGTTCAGCCAGCTTCTACGGGAATTATTGCGGAATATAAACGAAAGTCACCTTCCAAGGGTATCATTAATGATACGATGGGTGTAGATGATGTTACGCGTGGTTATGTGACGGCAGGAGCGGCTTGCTTGTCGGTGCTGACGGATACGGAATATTTTGGTGGGACCTATGCCGACTTTGATTTAGCGCGTCGGACGAATCCGAATACGCCCATGTTGCGGAAAGACTTTATGGTTGATGAATATCAAATCGTAGAGGCGAAATCGATGGGAGCGGATGTGGTTTTGTTAATTGCTGCGGCATTAAGTCCCGAAGAAATCAAAACCTTAGGGACCTTAGCGCGTTCATTAGGTATGGAAACCTTGTTGGAGGTTCATGACCAAGAAGAATTAGATCGTTCGTTGGGTGATTATATTTCGGTTGTAGGTGTGAACAATCGCAACTTGAAGAATTTTGCCGAGCAAAATGTGGAGGCATCCAAAGTCCTTGCGGACAAGATTCCTGCCCAATTTGTGAAGGTTTCCGAAAGTTGTATTTCAGGGCCTGAAATTATCAAAGAGTTGAAGGCTTATGGATATCGTGGCTTTTTGATCGGGGAGAGTTTTATGAAGACGAGCAATCCCGGTCAGGCATTAACAGATTTCTTAAAGCAATAGGGTATGAAGTGGAAGGTTTGTGGCATGCGGGATTTGAATAATATCGAAGCAGTTGCGGCTTACGAACCGGATTATATGGGCTTTATATGGGTTTCCAAATCGCCTCGTTATGTGGGACAAGATTTTGTTATCCCGGCCTTACCTACTAAGACAAAGGCGGTGGGTGTATTTGTGAATGAGCTCACCCAAAATATCATTGAATTGTCTAAAAAGGCCGGATTTCAAGTTGTGCAATTGCACGGCGATGAGGGGCAGGATGAGATTGATGCCTTGCGTGCTGAGGGGTTGACGGTGATTAAGGCTGTCAGTGTGGCGACGGAGGAAGATGTTGAAGGCTTAGATTTGAAGCCCGACTATTATTTGTTTGATACGAAAAAGGGATCTCAAGTAGGCGGAACAGGGGAGCGATTTGATTGGTCTATTCTAAAGTCCTATGAATTGGATATTCCTTATTTTCTAGCGGGAGGTTTGGATGAGGCGAGTATCGATGAAGCGAAAAAATTGCCAGGGCTGTATGCCTTGGATTTTAATAGTAAATTAGAGTCAAGTCCGGCAATGAAGGATTTGACAAAGGTGAAGTTAATAACTCAAAATATATGAACCATTCATTTCAAGTTGACGAGCGTGGATACTACGGGGATTTTGGCGGCGCCTTTATTCCGGAAATGCTGTATCCCAATGTAGAAGAATTGCGCAGTCGCTATTTGGATATCATCGCGGATCCTTCCTTTCAGGAGGAGTTTCACGCTTTGTTAAAAGATTACGTGGGCCGACCGACCCCCTTATTTAAGGCAGAGCGCTTATCGGCGAAATACAATACCCATATTTACTTGAAACGGGAGGATCTTTGCCACACGGGTGCGCACAAAGTGAACAATACGATTGGGCAGATTTTGGTTGCGAAGCGTTTGGGGAAAAATAAGATCGTAGCGGAGACGGGTGCGGGGCAGCATGGCGTAGCGACGGCAACGGTTTGTGCTTTGATGGGGATGGAATGTATTGTGTACATGGGGGCGATTGATATCGAACGTCAAGCTCCTAATGTGGCGCGTATGCGTATGTTGGGCGCGACAGTCGTTGCGGCGCAGTCGGGCTCAAAGACGCTGAAAGATGCGACGAATGAGGCGATGCGTCACTGGATTAATAACCCCGTGGATACGCATTATATCATCGGTTCGGTAGTAGGGCCACATCCTTATCCGGATATGGTTGCTCGATTCCAGTCGGTGATTTCCGAAGAAATGCGTAGCCAATTGCAGGAAAAAGAAGGTCGGGATTATCCGGATTATGTGATTGCTTGTGTGGGTGGTGGTTCGAATGCGGCGGGAGCTTTTTATCATTTCTTGGATGAACCTCGGACGCAATTAATTGCTGCCGAGGCGGCGGGTCAGGGAGTTAGTACAGGTCATTCAGCGGCGACAACTTTTCTAGGAAAGCCGGGTGTTTTGCACGGCAGCAAGAGTTTATTGATGCAGACAGAAGATGGTCAGGTAATTGAGCCTTATTCGATTTCGGCAGGTTTGGATTATCCGGGCATTGGGCCGATGCATGCGCATTTGTTTAAGTCGGGCCGCGCAAAATTCTATGATATCACGGACGAGGAGGCTTTGGAAGCGGCTTTGGAATGCTCGATGTTGGAAGGAATTATTCCTGCTTTGGAATCAGCCCATGCGCTTGCGGTCTTTGGTAAATTAAACGCCAAGCCGAATGAAGTAGTCGTGGTGAATTTGTCGGGAAGAGGAGATAAAGACTTATCGACGTATCAGCAACGTTTAAAATTGAATGACTAGGATGAATCGGATTACGAAATTATTTGCGGAGGCGACGGAGCCTATTTTGAATGTGTATGCGACGGCAGGTTACCCGAATTTCGGGGATACGATGACCGTGTTGAATGCCTTGCAAGCGGGTGGCGTGGATATCATTGAGATTGGGATGCCTTATTCGGATCCTGTGGCGGATGGGGAGACGATTCAACAATCTAATCAGGTTTCATTGGATCAAGGCATGACGGTTGCGCATTTATTTGAGCAATTAAAAGATATGCGTCAAACAGTTTCTGTACCTGTTTTATTGATGGGTTATATCAATCCCGTGTTACAATATGGGGTGGAGGCGTTTTGTCAAAAATGTGCGGAAGTGGGGGTAGACGGGTTGATTTTGCCGGATTTGCCGATGGCTGAATATGAGTCGGAATACCAAGCGATTTTCGAACAATACGGTTTGTATAACATCTTTTTGATCACGCCGCAGACAACGGATGCGCGCATTGCTCAAATAGATGCGATAAGCAAAGGTTTTATTTACATGGTTTCTTCAGCGAGTACGACGGGAGCGAAGACGGGAATTTCGAGTGATCAAGAGACTTATTTCAAGCGGATTGAGGGAATGAATTTGAAGAACCCTCGCTTGATAGGTTTTGGAATTTCGGATCGAGCAAGTTTCTTGAAAGCTTCGGAATCGGCGGCTGGAGCGATTATTGGTAGCGCTTTTGTGAAGTTATTGGGACAAGCAAAAGATCTTCACAATGAGATTGTTGGCTTTGTTCAATCCATTAAAGGTAAAAAGTAAACAATTGTTTTTGGAAAGAAATATTTTTCCTATCTTTGCAACCCAATCAGCAATTTTATGTACGAAGTGACCGCTGGGTGCTGATATCACACAAAATAAAATTCAGATGAGTGATTTAATTAAATTTGTAGAAGCAGAAAATGCAACGCGTAGAGCTCAGCATCCAGAATTTGCAGCTGGAGACACAATCAATGTACACGTGAAAATCCGTGAGGGTAACAAGGAGCGTATTCAGGTTTTCCAAGGATTAGTAATCCAACGTAAGAATTCAGGTGCTGGTGAGTCTTTCACTGTACGTAAGGTATCTAACGGAATTGGTGTTGAGCGTATCTTCCCAATCTTGTCACCAAACATCGATAAAATCGAAGTATTGCGTCGTGGTAAAGTGCGTCGTGCACGTTTATTCTACATGCGTGGTAAGCAAGGAAAAGCTGCTCGTGTTAAAGAGAAGAAAAAATAGGTTTGAGATTTTTTTATATAAGAGAAAGCTGTTCAGAAATGGACAGCTTTTTTTGTGTTTAATATTCAGTATGTTTGGGCTGAGTCTGACTTTTAAACATAGTTTAAACCTATTCAATTATGAGATCGAGTTCCTCTAACCGTCGGAAGTTTCTTCAAGACGCGAGTTTATTAAGTGGTTTGGCATTTATGCCTACGATTAAAGACGCTACGGCCTCTTTTGTTAAACCATCTGCCGAAAAAATCTTGGCACCACGGTTGCGTTTTGGCGTTGTGGGCATTAACCATGGTCATATTTATTCCATGGCGAATTCCATCATACGTGGAGGTGGAGAGTTTGTTTCTTATTATGCCAAAGAGCCGGATTTAATTAAAGATTTTGCGAAGCGTTATCCGCAGGCCAAATTGGTAAAAAGTGAAGCGGAGGTTTTGGAGGACCCAACGATCAAGCTAGTTTTGAGTTCGATTACCCCGCATGAGCGTGCGCCTTTGGGAATTCGAGTGATGCAGCATGGAAAGGACTATATGGTGGATAAGCCTGGGATTATAAGCCTTGAACAATTGGCAGAGGTGCGGAAGGTTCAAAAGGAAACGAACCGAATTTACTCGATTTCATTTAGTGAGCGTTTTGAAAATAAGGCGACGGAATTGGCAAGCCAATTGGTTGCGCAAGGAAAAATAGGCAAGGTGATGCAGACCTTAGGAACGGGGCCACATCGGATGAGTGTAAATTCCCGTCCCGATTGGTTTTTTGATATCAAATATTATGGGGGAATTATCACCGATATTGCGTCGCATCAAGTAGACCAATTTTTGCATTTTACGGGATCAACACAAGGTGAGGTTGTAGCCTCACAAATCGCGAATCACCACCATCCGCAGTATCCGAAATTCCAAGATTTTGGGGATTTGATGTTACGCAGCAATAAAGGTTCTGGCTATATACGTGTGGATTGGTTCACGCCGGATGGTTTGAATACTTGGGGAGATGGCCGTTTGACGATTTTGGGGACGGATGGCTACATCGAGGTGCGTAAGAATACGGACATTGCGTCGCCACATGGAACCGGAAGTCACTTGTACATTGTAAATAATAAAGAGGCTTTATACATCGATTGCAAGGATGTGAATTTGCCGCATGGCGAGTTGTTGGTCAACGATGTCTTGAATCGTACTGAAACGGCGATGACGCAGGCGCATTGCTTCCTTGCCACAGAATTGGCTTTAATTGCGCAGAAAAATGCAACCAACATATCCATCAAAGCATGAAACGGAGAAATTTCATTAACAACCTAGCGATAGGTGCCGTGGGGACATTGGGTTTCCCTACAATTGTTCCAGCCCATGTGTTGGGCGGCAAAGATGCACCGAGTAATAAGATAAATATTGGTCAAATTGGTTGTGGGCGGATTGCCCGGACGCATGATTTGCCAGGAACTTGGAAGTATGAAAAGGCGCGCATTATGGCTGTCTGTGATTTGGATCGCCATCGGACGGAGGAGACAAAACAATTAGTCGAAGAGTACTACACGAAGAAGACAGGTCAATCGAATTACATCGATGTGAAGATGTACGATGATTACCGGGAGATGTTGTTGAACAAGGATATCGATGCCGTGATGATTAGTACGCCCGACTTTTGGCATGCGCAACCAGCGATGGAAGCGGCATTGGCGGGGAAGGATATTTATTTACAAAAACCTACATCGTTGACGATTCATGAAGGGCGTCAATTGGCTGAGGTAATTAAAAAAACAGGTCGAATCTTGCAGGTAGGAACGCAGCAGCGCTCTACATCACAATTTCGCATCGCAGCGGAATTAGTTCGCAACGGTCGGATAGGGAAATTGCATACCGTGAAAGTAGGTTTACCCGGAGATCCTTCAGGACCAACTGCTCCTGCGATGCCTATACCAAAAGGTTTTAATTATGATATGTGGCTGGGTTCTACGCCTAATATGCCTTATACGGAGATCGCGGTGCACCCGCAAAAAGGCTATGACCGACCGGGTTGGTTGCGCATGGAGCAATTCGGTGCGGGTATGATCACCGGTTGGGGACAGCACCATTACGATTCTGCGGCATGGGGAATGGATACGGAGTATACGGGGCCTATTTCCGTGGAGGCAGTGGCGGAGTTTCCTAAATCAGGTTTATGGAACGTGCATGGAGATTTTATGGCCAAAGCAGAGTATGCGAATGGTATAACGATGTACACTTCAGGTGGCTATCCAAATGGAATTCGTTTCGAAGGTTCTGAAGGATGGATTTTTGTTTCGAGGGGCGAATATACGGCGACGGCGAGTGACCCTACGGCAAAGGTGAAAGCCAAAGCTTTAGATGCATCGGATCCAAAGATTTTGGAATCGGTGATAGGTCCAAACGAATTGCATTTGTATCATTCCGATGACCAACATGGCAACTGGTTGGATTGTATTGAATCTCGCAAGGAGCCTATTTCGCCGATTGAGATGGGACATCGGGCATGTACGGTTTGCTTGATTACGCATATTGCGATGAAGGTGCCTGGGAAATTACATTGGGATCCTTCGAAAGAGCATTTCGTGAATAATTCCGAGGCAAATAGCTGGTTGCGTCGTTCGCAGCGTGCACCTTATGGAACAGACCGGGTAAAGGTTTAGATTTTTTCGACCTTGCGTACGTTCTGATTGATGGTGTCAGATTCCACGACACCATCGCGTAAACGGATGATGCGGTGGGCATATTGGGCAATATCGTCTTCGTGGGTAACCATGACGATGGTATTGCCTTTTTTATGTAATTGATCGAAGAGATCCATGATTTCGTAGGACGTTTTGGTATCCAAGTTACCCGTAGGCTCATCGGCTAATAGGATTGATGGATCGTTCACCAAAGCGCGCGCAACAGCGACACGCTGTCTTTGGCCTCCTGAGAGCTCGTTGGGTTTATGAAGGGCACGATTGTCCAGGCCAACACCTTTAAGCGCTTCCATGGCGATTCTCGTGCGTTCTGATTTGGAATAGCCCGCATAGATTAAAGGAAGTGCAACGTTTTCTAAGGCAGATTGTCTCGGAAGTAGGTTGAACGTTTGGAAAACGAAACCAATTTCTTTGTTTCGCACGGAGGCTAATTCATTTTCAGACATGGTCGAAACGTCTTGGCCGTTTAAGATATAGGTACCGGTGCTGGGTGTATCCAGGCAGCCGACGATGTTCATGAGGGTTGATTTTCCTGATCCGGAAGGGCCCATGAAAGCAACATATTCCCCTTTATTTACCGAGATAGTGACGTCTTTGAGTGCATCAATAATCTCTTCTCCCATCACGTAGCGTTTGGAAATATGTTTGGTCTCGATAATTTTTGTCATGGTATCAGAAAAATTCGAATCAAAAATACATGCTTCTGTTGATAATCTGGGAACTTTTCGACGAAAGATATTTTGTGGGGATGAAGCGGTTATAGGAAGGATAAGAGGTTTTACTTAGTTTTGTCGCTATGAAATACATCCCTGCGCTGGACGGAGTTCGTGCACTAGCGATTTTATTGGTATTGGTTTATCATTGGTTTCCGGAAGGTCAGGGGATTAATGTGATGCCAAATGGTCCGATTGGGGTGACGCTGTTTTTTGTGTTAAGTGGCTTTTTGATTTCCAATATCTTGATGAAGCTGCAGAGTTTAGGCACGTTTGCTCGGTCGTTTAAGAATTTTGTGGTTCGTCGGGCACTCCGGATTTTCCCTATTTATTTTCTGCTTTTAGGTTTGCTGTATGTGTTGAAGCATTTTTCAATTGTGTTACATACGGATTTTTATGAGCACCCTGGGTATTATTGGGCGTATTTAGTGAATTATTGGATTGAGTTGCATGGCAATTGGTCGGATGCCTTATCGCCTTATTGGTCTTTGGCAGTAGAGGAGCAGTTTTATTTGCTCTGGCCGCTTTTTATGCTGTTGTTCGCGACGCGTTTTCGTGCCTATTTCTTGTGGTTTACGGTTGGTTTTGGGATCGTATTTCGCTATTTCGCTGTGCATGTGGATGGAGGACAGGGGGTGAGTATGTTATCCTGTGTAGATACCTTTGCCTGGGGAGCTTTGTTGGCCCATTACCTGCGCGCTGGCCATTCAGCAGTTATGGGTTTATGGATTAAGCGTTTGATTATCCCGGTGGTATTTTGTTTTTTAATGTTGTGTTTAAAACATACGGATGCGGATTTAATTCGCCAATTGTTGTTTAGGACATTTACTTCGATGGTTTCGTTAGCGATATTGTTTTACGCGATGCAGCCAGGATTGTGGGCGCGCGTTTTATCCATTCAACCGTTGCGTGTGATCGGCCAAATGTCTTATGGACTCTATTTGTATCACATGGTGGTGCCGGATTTGTTTTTCCAGCTTGTTGGCCGAATAGGGATTTCAATTCCTGAATTGCCGTATAATATCGTACCTATGGGTGTGCTCAGTATATCAGCTTATTTATCGTATCGGTTGATTGAATTGCCGATACAGTCATTGAAGCGCTATTTTGTAGCCTAAAATTATCAGTTTTCTGGGACGAATTGCAACTGGCTTTATGTAGCTTTGAGCGGTAACGCTGCCGGGGTCGCAGACCCCGGCAGCGTTTACCCCCTTCACTGAAATCCAATCACTGCCAGCATCCTTCCCGTAATCCCATTCTCTTTCCGATGTGAAAAGAATAGGTCATTATTTGCCACCGTGCAATAATCCGAAATATCTATCTGTGATATTCCTAAAGCTTGTAATTGTGCTGCATTGGTGGCTTTCAAGTCCACATGCCAACGAGCACCCCGCCTCTCCTTGAATTCAAATTGCTCCGCCACCTCATCGCCTACCTCGAAATGCTCGAGGCTAATGCATGGACCTATGTAGGCGAGAATATCTTCAGGATTTGATCCGCCGGCAATCAGGGCAGATGCTGTTTTATGAACGATTTGAGCGACAGTTCCTTTCCAACCAGCATGAATCGCAGCAGCGACTTCCTGCTTAGGATCAGCAAGGAGAATAGGGCAACAATCCGCGATGCCCACGCCCGCAAAAATACCTGGTTCTTGGGTCATAATTGCATCATATCCACTTTCATAACCCGGCGAAACCGAAGTCCAGATTTCAGAACCATGCACCTGATACGAACGCGCTAAGGCGTCTGGAGAAATACCTAAATCCGCGCAAAAAAGGTCTAGATTGGACGAAATCGCTACAGGATCATCGTCCGTATGTACCCCTAAATTTAAACTTTGATAGACTTGTGAACTCACTCCGCCATGGCGAGTAGAAATACCCGCCACAAGCTGAGGAATATGAGAAAATATGTCGGGTCGAATGACTCGATTATGCGTCATAACTTAAACCGTACTTTTTCAAGACATCATCTGGAACACCATTCCATTGATTCGGGGTATTCCCTTTGTATTCTAAATCTGCAATACCCATTTTCGACGTATAAAATCCTGTTGCCGTCAAATTGCGCATTAGCGTAAAGAAGTTAACTCCTTGTGATAAATGCTTCGGTGCCGTTTCTGGATAGGCAATATCATCGACGATATTAATCCGTTGGGTAGCTGTGATTTCAATGAATTTCTTACCAAAACGTTTGTTCGATTCAGAATCCAACCAGCGTAATCCTCCGCGCATCGGCGTCTTGAACTCAGGTTTGTCTTTCACAATGAATTCGATGAAAGCCGTTACACCAGATTGTGATGCACTGCCTGATTTTCCATCGGCTGGAATGATGATGTCCGACAAGATTGTAATCGTATCTAATTCATGTTTGTTTAAGTAAACTTCCGCCTGCAATTTGGCCTCTAATTCGGCTTCTTCTTGGGTCCGACCGTTGGGTCTTTTCACCGGAACTTTAGCTAATTCTAAATTCTCAATCGCCTTTTCATCGGGATTGAATACGGCTAAGCCCAACGAACTCAAGCCCATATTTTTTAAATAGTCTCTTCTTTTCATTATAGGTTGCCTTTTTTACGTTGATCAATGATATACTCCGAAGTACGTAATGACAATGCCAAAATTGTCCATGTCGCATTCTTATCCCCTTGCGAAACAAATGGCGCCGCATCCGCTACGAATAAATTCTTCACATCGTGTGCCTGGCAATTAGAATTTAATACCGACGTATTTTTATTGTCTCCCATACGTGCCGTTCCTACTTCGTGAATGATTCTTCCCGGATCTGCCAAACCGTAATTATTCGACGCATCGGGTTTTTTGCCCAAAGCCTCTCCACCCATGGCATGAATAATTTCCTCAAAGGTATCTTGCATGTGTTTCGCTTGCTTCACCTCGTAATCACTCCACTTGTAATGGAATCTTAGTACCGGAATTCCGTACTTATCAACGACATTCGGATCAATTTCACAATAATTGTCTTCGCGAACGACGGGTTCCCCACGACCCGCAAAACCAACATAGGCTCCGTAGAATCGACGATAATCTTCCTTCAAGGTTGCCCCATATCCACCTGCTGCTTTTTTCAAGCCGTCACGCGTAAAATTTTCCTTGCCATTTAGGCCTTCAATTCCCCATCCAAAACCGTAGTTTGGCATGCCCATACCTCCACCATATTCGATGTGGTAGCCGCGAGGGAAATCTAATTTTGCGTTATCTAACCACCAAGGCGTATAAATGTGCATACCACCCACACCATCTTCATTGTAACGTTTTCTGTCAAACAAAGAAGGGATAATCGCGGAACGTGAAGCTCCCGTGGAGTCATTTAAGTATTTTCCTACCACACCACTCGAATTGGCCAAGCCATTCGGGAAGCGGGAACTTTTAGAATTCAATAACAAACGCGCTGTTTCTCCTGCACTGGCCGCCAAGACAACAATCTTTCCTTTAACGGTATATTCCTGCATGGTTCCTGTATGAACATATGACACGCCCGTTGCTAAACCAGTTGCAGGATCTGTCAATACCTCACGCGCCATGGCAAAAGGTAACATGGTCATATTCCCTGTAGCAGCAGCTGGTTTGATTAAGACTGATGATGATGAGAAATCAGCATAAGCAGAACATCCCCGATTACACTGTCCGCAATAAAAACATTGTCCACGTTCGTTGTTGATTGGTTTTGTCAACATCGACATCCGTGAAGGATAGGTAGGTATTCCCAATGCTTTATTCGCCTTTTTGATCATCAACTCATGCAGACGTGGTTTGGGAGCTGGTAAAAAATAACCATCAGGGTCATTTCGTAATCCTTCATTGGTGCCAAACACACCAATCATTTTATCTACTTTGTCATAATAAGGTTTGATATCATCATAGCCAATCGGCCAGTCATCCCCTAATCCGTCAATACTTTTTC
>DKIP01000009.1:21672-40814 GCA_002454335.1 Cytophagaceae bacterium UBA6715
GAACGGAACCAGTCGAATTTTGTGCCATCTTTTCTTGTGTAGGGTTCTCCTTCAATATCCCAACCACCATAGGCTGCATCGAAATCGCCGAAATTACGCAGTGAACTACTAGCGCCACGGCGAAGGGATTCGTATGGCCATTTGAGTTGGGTCATATCTTTCGGGTCTGCCGGGTCAAACGGTTGGCCTGCTTCTAGCACACAAACTTTTGCTCCCGCCTTCGATAATGTATGCGCTGCCATTCCACCACCGGCTCCAGAACCGACAATCACCACATCGAAAACTTCTTGTTGGGATTGAATGTAAATAGACGAATTAATCATAGTTTGAGGTATCGGTTTAAAGAATGGTAAATGTATAAATTTTGACTTATTTTTGTTTTCATTAGCGAGAAAAATTTTGGCCAAAAAAACACCCGATGGGCAAGAGCCCTTGAAAAAAGGGGAGACCCCACTTTCCAGACAGTTTAATCAAATCAAAGCCAAGTATCCGGGGGCTATTCTGCTATTCCGGGTAGGTGACTTTTATGAGACGTTTGGGGAAGATGCGGTTAAAGCATCGAAGATATTAGGGATTACGCTGACGCGTCGGAATAATGGAAACGCAGATGATCATTTAGCGGGATTTCCGCATCATTCCTTGGATACATATTTACCCAAATTGGTTCGTGCCGGCCAGCGCGTGGCGATTTGTGATCAATTAGAAAATCCTGCTGAGGCGAAGGGAATTGTGAGAAGAGGGGTGACCGAGTTGGTAACACCGGGGGTTTCGTTTAATGATCAAGTGCTTGATAATAAGCGTAATAACTATGTTGCTTCCATTAGCTATCAGGAAAAAGATGCGCAATTCGGCGTGGCCTTTTTAGATATATCTACGGGGGAATTTATGTGTTCGCAGGGTCCTTTGGCCTACGTGCAAAAACTTATTCAGAGTTTTATGCCGGCGGAGATTTTATTTCCCAAAAAATACCGCAACATCTATCAAGAAAATTTCGGGGATCAATACCATTCGTTTTCGCTGGAGGAGTGGATTTTTTCACATGAGTTTACCTATCCTTTGTTGACCGAACATTTCAAGACTAAAAATCTGAAAGGGTTTGGCATCGAAGGCATGCCGCTGGGAATCATTGCTGCAGGGGTAATTCTCCATTATTTGGCTGAAACGGAACATAAGCAGGTGGGGCATATTGCCACGATTCAGCGGATTGAGGAGGATAAATTCGTTTGGTTGGATCGTTTTACGATTCGAAACTTAGAATTAGTCTACTCCGTACAAGAGGGTGGAGTTCCTTTGATTGATTTGATGGATCAAACGATGACGCCCATGGGTGCGCGTTTGTTACGTAAATGGATGGTTTTGCCTCTGAAAGAGTTAGCAGCGATTCAAGAACGTCAAGCAGGTGTAGCGGGTTTATTGGAGTTGGATGAGACGATGGATTTGCTCATTTCGCTGTTGAAGCCCATTGGGGATTTGGAACGTTTGATTTCCAAAGTAGCGGCTGGGCGGATTAATCCGCGGGAATTGGTGCAACTGAAGCGCGCGCTCCAACAAGTTCCGGCGATTAAGGAATTACTAGCCTCACATCCTGCCCCTATTTTACAGAAATGGGCGGATCAATTAAATCCTTGCTTGCATTTAGTTCAAAAAATCGAATCTGCTTTGCGGGATGATGCACCTATGCTCGTTCATCAAGGAGGAATTATCAAGACCGGATTCATGCCGGAATTGGATGAATTGCATTTACTCTCAACGAATGGCAAGGATTACTTGGCGGCCATGCAGAAACGGGAGATTGAACGAACGGGAATTACTTCCTTGAAAGTTGCTTATAATAAGGTTTTTGGCTATTATTTAGAGGTGACGAATGCGCACAAGGATCGTGTACCGCCTGAGTGGATTCGCAAGCAGACCCTTGTGAATGCGGAACGTTACATTACGGAGGAGTTGAAAGGGTATGAGGAGAAGATTTTGAGTGCGGAGGATAAAATCTCCACGATAGAATTTGGTATTTTTCAAGACTTGGTGCGTGAGGCATTGGAATATTTGGAGCTGATTCAATTGAATGCACTCGGAATCGCCACCTTGGATGTGTTGGCCAGCTTTGCTCAGGTTGCCAAACGAAATCAATATGTCCAACCTGATTTACATTCGGGGGATTCGATTCAAATTAAAGCCGGTCGCCATCCGGTCATTGAACAGCAATTGCCATTAGGGGAGTTGTATGTGCCAAATGATGTGTATCTGGATAATGAAACCCAACAAATCGTCATGATTACGGGCCCTAATATGGCAGGTAAGTCGGCCCTCTTACGTCAAACTGCCCTCATCGTCTTGATGGCTCAAATGGGATCTTTTGTTCCTGCTTCTGCTGCTTCCATTGGGCTTGTGGATAAAGTGTTTACCCGGGTTGGTGCGTCAGATAATTTGTCCAGAGGCGAGTCGACTTTTATGGTGGAAATGACCGAGACGGCCGCGATTTTGAATAATTTGTCGAATAAATCCTTGGTTTTATTGGATGAAATCGGTCGGGGAACTTCCACCTACGACGGGGTATCCATGGCTTGGGCGATTGCAGAGCATTTGCACAATCATCCGAAGAGTCGGGCGAAAACATTGTTTGCGACCCACTACCATGAATTGAATGAACTAACCGAAGATTTTCCGCGCATCAAGAATTTCCACGTTTCCGTGAAAGAGGTAGGAAACAAGATTATTTTCTTGCGTAAATTGGTTCCGGGCGGTTCTGCACACAGTTTCGGTATTCATGTGGCTCAAATGGCCGGTATGCCTACATCGTTGGTTTTGCGCGCGCATGAGATTCTGCAAAATTTGGAGAAAGATCATGTATTGGAAGACAATGTCGAAAGGCTGAAAGAAATGCCGAAAAACAATTATCAATTGAATTTATTTGGTGCGGAGATTCCGGAAGGCTTGAAGAAAATCGAGGAGCAGCTGGGTTCTTTAGATGTGAATACGCTTTCGCCGATCGAGGCATTGTTGAAATTGAATGAGCTCAAAAGGCTGTTATAGCTTTATAGCCCCAGACTTCAGTCTGGGGACCCCTAGGCTAAAGCCTAAGGTTAAAATGTCTCTCCGGCCTCCGGACTAATTTCCTCCGGACTCGTAATTAATTCCGCAGGAATTAATTACGTACATCCAACCCCCAATTCAATTTATTCCGCAAGGTTTGCAAGAAGTCATCGCCTGGAATCTTAACGATTTTGGCTGTAAATGGTGCTTTTTGTACCTCGATGCTAAATTTGCTATCGATGACGCGTGAGCGGGAATCGATGGAGATAAGGAAATTTTGGCTCCTGCTGCTTATTTCAAATTTCAATTTGGCATCACTGGAAACCACTAAAGGGCGCACATTTAGATTATGTGGACTCATGGGCGCGATGATCAAAATATCAGAACTTGGCATCACCAAGGGGCCTCCCACAGACAATGAATAACCTGTTGATCCAGTGGCTGTCGAAACAATTAATCCATCGGCCCAGTACGTATTCAAATAATTTCCATCCACAAAAGCTTTGATGACAATCATCGAAGACGTATCTGTCTTCATAATTCCCACTTCATTTAATCCGAAATGTTTGCCGTCAAAGAGGTCTATTTCGGAATGTATCGAAACCAGTGTCCTGTCTTCAATGCGGTAATTTCCCGCGATTAATTGGTCCACCGCCGCACTCACATCTTGGGGTGATAAGGTCGCCAAAAAGCCTAATCGGCCGGTATTAATCCCCAAAATGGGCAATTCTTTATTGCCAATATGCGTTAGCGTCTCCAGTAATGTCCCATCGCCTCCAATACTCCAAGCCATTTGAACATCTTCGGGTGTGCCGCTTTGCTCATCGTAGGATTCAATTTCACCAACTTGAAATTGATGTTCTGCAAGGTGATTCTTAAAAAATGCGGAAAAAACAATTTGGCAGTCTTTTTTACATAAGATATCCCATAGATTTTCCATTAACGGTCGATTTTCGGCCGAAAAAGATTTTCCATGAATAGCGATTCGTAAAGACACAATTTATGGGTTTAAGTATTTTAGAAGCAAGTCGAAACGGGCCGTATCGACACTTTCACTTTTTCCAAAATGAAAGGCTTTTTCGATGTGCACGTTATGGCGTTCCAAACTTTGCACAATCGCAGAAAATTGTTCTGTTTGAATTTGTATAACCAATTCAGGCAAACCTAAGGGATCCTTTGGGTTTTGAATCATGAGTGAACGTGTAATCAGGCCATTATTTTCCTCGACGAGGCGTGCAATAAAACTAAATGAATCTCGCTGGCTGTGAAAAGGAAGGTAGATAATGCCGCCGTTAACAGCATTAAAACCATTATTCATGAGTATGTCTGCTACCGTTTTGGCCTCTAAATATCCTTGAAATTTTCCGTCCTCATCGGTCACCGGTAGCATTGAAAATCCACTTGCTTCAAACCAAGGAAGACTTGCGAAGACATCTTCTTCAGATTCAATCCTGTAATGGCTTAAACCTTCACGTATTTGCTCAATTTTTCCATCGGGGTGCAGGGCATGGATCAGCATCCTCTCGCTAACATTTCCAATCCATGTTTTTCCATCAAGTACAGCTAGGCTTTCTTGCTTGGATTGGTGCAAAATTTTCAATCCCTTTTGGATAGAATCCTGCAAGGATAGCGTCGGGTAATCGTAGGAAAGGTAGGTGAGGGCCAACATCCTAAATGGGGTTTTTATCGAGCCAATCTTGTAAAATTTCGTTGAATTCGTCGGGTCTTTCCATCATGGGGGCATGGCAACAACGATCAATGAATTGCAAGGTTGATCCTGGAATCAATGCGTTGAATTCATGCCCTACATGTGGAGGGGTAATCGTGTCATTTAATCCCCAAATCAACAGAGTTGGCTTGTTAATCCGAACAATATCTTTCGCCATATTGTTCCGTTGCGCTGATTTTGCGATTGCAATGATGCGCATTACTTTGGGAATGCTGTTGGTAATTTCAAATACCTCGTCGACCAATTCCTTACTTGCGGTTTTGGGATCATAAAACGTGTATTCAACGCGTTCTTTGATGTATTCGTAATTTCCGCGTTTTGGATAGGAGCCACCCATGGAATTTTCAAACAAGCCCGACGAACCGGTTAAGATAAGTCGCTGGATTTTTTCAGGATGTTTGAGGGTATAAATCAAAGCGACATGGCCCCCTAATGAGTTGCCGATCACGCTGAATTGGTCAAGTTTTTTGAATGCTACAAATCCTTCAATGAAGGTCGTTAAACCCTCGCAACCTGCCTCTTTAATAGGCATGTCGTGAATGGGCATCAAAGGAATAATGACGCGATATTGCTTGGAAAAGTGATTGATAACCCCCTGCCAATTGCTCAACGCACCAAACAAACCATGTAAAAGAAGTAGGATTTCTCCTTGTCCTTCGTCAATGTAATGGTAATTGTTCTCCTCCTTAATCGTATAATTCATTCCGTGGGGACTATTTAATTTGCAAAGTAATAAAAAAGGATTCAAACTTTTCATCCTTTTTTTAGTTTGTTAGATATTAAACAAGTTATGAAGCCAATTGTTATTGTTGGAGCTGGAATTGCTGGAATGCAAGCTGCCTCCCATTTAAATGCCCAAGGCATCCCGTTCATTTTATTGGAGCAATCTGAACAAGTAGGTGGACGTGTTCGTTCAGATTATGCAGATGGGTTTATTTTTGATCATGGTTTTCAAGTTTTACAATCGAATTATCCAAGTGTAAAGCGTTCATTCGATTTGCATGCGTTGAATTTACATGCATTTGATTCCGGGGCGAAATTGTGGTATCAAGGTCAATGGGCCTCATTTTTAAATCCATTGCGCGCGGGTTTCAAGTTTTTGGAATTAGTACCTCATATCATTTCCTTCAAGGATTTATTTCTTTTGACTCGACTTTGGATCAAATTACAATGGTCGGCAAATGAACAAACCAATTCCCATGAAAGCACCGCGGCCATGTTAAACCGTTGGGGCTTTTCCGACACCTTTCAATCTAAATTTATTCGGCCCTTTTTTCGGGGTATTTTATTAGATCAAAATTTGCAGCAGCCTGCCTCTTTGTTTTTCTTTTACATGCGCCAGTTTTTGGAAGGGCAAGCGGCATTACCAGCGAATGGAATGGGGGAAATATCCAACCAACTATTGACATCATTGCCAATGGATTCGGTTCGTTTAGGGACAGAGATTGTACAACTAGGCGACGATTTTGTGGAATTAAAAAGTGGAGAAAAAATTGAATTTGAACGATTGATTTTAGCCGTAGATCCGCGTGCCGCTGCAAAATTATTGCATGTAGAATTACCTCATTCTGTACATTTAGGTGCTAAAACGTTTTATTTTTCAGTCCCAATACGAAAGGAACAAGATAAATTGTTACACCTTATTCCGGGGGAGTCCCAATTGTTGCATTACTGCTTTTTATCGCAAGTTGCGCCCACCTATGCGCCCGCCGGGAAAGTGCTATTACAAGTAACAAGTTTAAACTTGGCGTTAGATGAAAAAGAAGTTCTCGAAATGTTAGCTGCATACGAGGATGTAACCGGATTTACTTTTTTGCGGGCTTATGAGATACCGAGATCATTAGCAAAGGTCGGCTCATTTGAGGCACTCAAACTTGCCGCTCAAACCAATCGAATTATTTTAGCAGGCGACTATTGTGAAATGCCATCCTTGCACGGCGCATTAGTATCCGGGCAGAAAGCAGCCGTTCAAAGCCTAATTTAACTGATTTTCATCAGGGATTTTTTGGGATAATTGATGTATATTTGTCCCGTAATTTGACCCTTATGAAGAAATTATTCGTCCTGTTGGCAGTTGTATTTGTAGCCATTTCGTGTAAACAATCAAACCCCGACTATCAGAAAGAAGCAGCAAATCCGCGTTTTTTAGAGCGTGCGGAGAATATGCTGACAGAAAGTATCATTCATGATATTTTTGCACCTCCGGTATCAGCGCGTATTTACATGTATTCCAGTGTTGCTGGGTATGAAGCGGCAATTTTAGGGGATCCTCGATTTAAATCTTTGGTAGGTCAATTGAATGGATTCGAATCGGTAGCGAAACCTGAACCCGGTTTGGAATATTGTTTCCCTTTAGCGTCCGCACGAGCTTTTTTGTCGGTGGGCAAGAAATTGACTTTTGCACAAGAATTATACGTAGAATTTGACAAACAAATTGAAGAGGATTTTCGTAAGACGGGCATGCCGGATGATGTATATGAGCGCTCGGTTGCTTTGGGTGATTCTATTGCCGCATCTGTGATGCGTTGGGCTGCCAAAGACAATTACAAACAAACGCGTGGGTTCCGTTTTACGGTGACGAATTTGCCGGGAACATGGACTCCTACTCCTCCTGCCTACATGGACGCAGTGGAGCCATTTTGGAATAAAGTACGTCCTGTCATATTGGATTCCGCAAGCCAATTTCGAGCACCCCTACCAGCAAAATTTGATTTAACAAAAGGTAGCCCATACTACAAAGAAGTGATGGATTCGTATTTGACGGTGAAGAATTTAACAAATGAACAACGGGATATTGCCAATTTCTGGGATTGTAATCCATTCAAAATGAATATTACAGGACATGCCATGTTTGCGACGAAGAAAATGTCACCCGGCGGACACTGGTTGGGCATAGTTGCGCAAATTTCACGTCAATACAAGAAAGGGTATACAGAAACAGCAGAAGCTTTGGCTTTAACATCGATTGCCATTTTTGATGGTTTTATTTCTTGTTGGGATGAAAAATATCGCTCGATTCGTATTCGTCCAGAGACTGTAATTAATGCTTCGATTGATAAATCCTGGATTCCAGTTTTACAAACTCCTCCATTCCCGGAATATACTTCGGGTCATAGTACGATCTCACGTGCTGCTGCAGAAGTTTTGACGAAGGTTTACGGGGATAATGTGGCGTTTAATGACTCTACGGAGGTGCCATATGGTTTACCACCACGTAAATTCACTTCATTTATTCAAGCTGCAGATGAAGCATCTATCAGTCGCTTATATGGGGGAATTCACTTCCGACCAGCATTGGATGAAGGGGCAAAACAAGGATCCAAAGTGGGGCAATATTTATTAGCCAAAGTAAAAACACGCAAATAATGCATGATATAGCCTCTCGGGATGACATCAAGGTTTTTGTGGACGCCTTTTATGGTGGCATGAAATCGGATGATCTTGTGGGGCATATTTTCTTGGATGTTATGCAGGTGGATTGGTCTCATCATTTACCCAAAATGTATGATTTCTGGGAAATGTTATTGCTCGATGGGACAAATTACAAAGGCGCCCCCATGCGTCCTCACTTGGAAGTAAACCAAAAAGTACCCCTAACAATGGCCCATTTTGACCGTTGGTTCGAATTGTTTTCCGCTACGCTGGATGCACATTTTGCAGGTCCTAAAACGGAGGAGGCGAAAACGAAAGCTTGGAACATCGCACAGACGTGGGCGTATAAATTTAAGTTGATAAATCAGTAGAGACGCGATACTTCGCGTCTTTTTTATTTCCCCAGGTTAAAACCTGGGGTTATTACTATTTGATAAGTGTAAGTATTATAGCCCTATGCTTCGGTCTAGAGATTCCTAAGTTTAAAACCTGGGGTTATGATTTTTATCATAGATTTTCGTGGTAGGGAAGACGCGAGGTATCACGTCTCTACATTATTTTGTAAAGTCTAACGTCTATTCTACAATTTCCAATAAATCTTCTTGCTATCCAGGAAGCTGGCCAATTTGATTACGATGGCTAATGCTACAAACGCATTAAGTACCTGAGCCCAATCTGACGGGATATGGCTGATTTTGGCAATAAATCCCACAAATACATAGGTCGTTTTCGTGAGCCATTGCGGAACCAAGGTTTCGAAAAATAGGTAAATGAATATCGAGTTATTTCCCATCGAATTCAAATAAGCGGGTAATTGAAATCTAGGTTTCTCAGGTATCCAGTTCGCATAAAATAATGCCATCATCAGTGTTACCCATCCCGCCGATGCAACAGTAAAGGAAAGCGTTGCCGTACGTTTGATGATGGGTAATCCAGCTAAATCGAGACCGTAACCAACAATAATTCCTAAAAATCCCAAGCCGATCAATGTCCTTACAACTGTTTTGGGAGGCGAAGTTCGATGAATTAGCCGGCCAATTAATGCTCCCCAAATCGTATGTGCCGCTGTAGGTATCGCATTCATCGCAATCCAATGTCCGGAACTTAGTTTCCCCATCAAGAGCATGTCGATGTAAGATCCATAATTTTTGTCGGGCGTATAGGCCTGATCATACCCTGGGATGTCGGTAAAGACGTATAAGGAATGCGATAGGAGTAATAAAAATAAGGATGCCGCGAGTTGTAATGGGATAGAAAATCTCAATAATGCGAAGGTAATAATTGTCGTGATGGCGAGTTGGCACAATACATTCCATAGTTCAAATACCATTTCGCCGCGATGTACACAAATCAATATGATTCCGAAGAACAGCAACAAGAATGACCTTTTTAGTACTTTGGGCCATAATTGTGCATAAGATGCCCCTTCATCCATGCGCTTGTAGGTAGAAAAATACAAGGCAGAGCCTGCAATCATCATGAAGCTGGGTTGGAATAAATCCAAGAAATGCAATCCTTCCCAAGTAGCATGAAAGAATTGTTGGATGACAAAGGAATGTGGAAATAAATTCGCTAGCTTACTATACACGCCGGCACTTTCGGCGGCAAGGAGTACGAGAATGAAACCTCGGAAATAATCAACAGCAGGGAAGCGTTTTTTGATCATGGGTTTAGCTTATGACGTTCAAAGGTAAACTATTTTTTTAAATTCAATTTTGTACTTTTGTTTACGAACAAAAAAATATGATTGTATCTACTCCGGGTCGGATTTGCTTGTTTGGTGAACATCAAGATTATTTGGGTTTACCCGTCATTGCGGCTGCGATATCTAAACGTATCCAATTGAAAGGAGCATTTCGCCCTGATCGGATCGTGCATTTTGAACTGCCTGATATTCAGCAATCGGAAACGTTTAATTTAGATTTTCCGCTTTCTTATACCAAAGAACGTGATTATTTCAAAAGTGTCTTGAATGTGCTTGCTCGGAAAGGGCATGTTTTTGATAAAGGATTGGAGATAGAAGTTCGCGGTAACATTCCCATCAATTCAGGGACTTCGAGTTCATCTGCATTGCTTGTTTCATGGGTTGAGTTGTTGAATGAAATGTTTCAACTAGGTTATACACAAAAAGAAGTTGGGGAGATTACCTATGAAGCTGAAGTGTTAGAATTTACGGAGCCCGGCGGAATGATGGATCAATATTCTACGGCAGTTGGAAATGTGATTTATTTAGCGAGCCAACCGGAGATTTCGATTACGACGTATCAGCAGGCTTTGGGTACATTTGTCTTGGGAGATTCTGGAGAACCTAAAGATACCTTGGGAATATTGTCCCGAGTTAAATTTGGGACCTTAGGTGGAATTCAAAAGATTAAGTCGGTTGATGCTTCATTTGATTTAGCGACAGCAAGTGTTACATTTTGTGATCAATATCGGAGCCTATTGACCGAGGATGAATGGGTGCTATTAACTGCCAATATTTCTGATCGGGATATCCTCTTAGCGGCGAAGAAAATGTTTGAGGGAGATGAAGTTTGGGATGATGTTCGCCTGGGGAAACTGTTAAATGAACATCAGGAAAATCTACGTGAATATAAGCAAATTTCGACGCCTAAAATCGATCGCATGATTTCGGCGTCTTTAGAGGCAGGTGCATTAGGGGCTAAAATCAATGGTTCTGGAGGGGGTGGATGTATGTTTGCATATGCGCCAACAAATCCAGAGGCAGTCGTGGAGGCAATCGAGAAAGAGGGAGGAAAAGCCTATATCATCCGAGTGGATGTGGGGACTCAACAAGAAAAAGCAAGTTTATTTTATTAAGATATGAAAAAGAGATTATTGATTTTGGCAGGTGGTATGGCATCGCGCATGAAGAAAGCGATGGCGGAAGGAGCAAGTGATTTAGATCCTAATTTGGTTGCGCAAGCGAATTCGGTGACAAAGGGAATGATTCAAGTAGGAAAGAATGGAAAAACCCTGATTGATTATCAATTATACAATGCGCATTTGGCGGGGATCGAGGAAGTAATGCTTTTATTACATCCTTCGGATACTGTATCGCAGGAATATTGTGAGTCTTTGATGGCCAAAGATGCTTGCTGGGGAATGAAGATACTATTTGCGCGCCAACAAATCGCTGCGGATCGGGAGAAACCAGCTGGAACTGCAGATGCGGTTTATCAGGCATTGATGCAGCATGCCGACTGGCAAAAAGGACGCGTTATTGTATGTAACTCGGATAATTTATACAGCGTGAATGCGCTGAAAACGCTTTGGAATTCTCCGGAACCCAATGCGTTAATTTCGTATCACCGAGATAGTTTATTATATCCTGCGGAGCGTATTTCGGCATTTGCCTTGATTCGTACAAATGAGGCCGGGTATTTATTGGAAATCATCGAAAAGCCTACGGCGGAGCAGGCGGCGGAATTGATGTCTAAAATTGGTCGTTTAGGAGTAAGTATGAATGTATTTGTGTTTGAGGCATCGACTTTCTTGCCTTATTTAGCAAAGACGCCGTTTCATCCTGTTCGTAATGAGAAAGAATTACCTACTTCTGTTGTCATGTTTGGAGAAGGTGAGGGGCGTGGTTTTTACGCGATTCCGTTGGCTGAAAATGTGCCTGATTTGACTTCGAAAGAGGATATTATGGTGATGCAACAATATTTAGAAGAGACCTACGGGGATTTTTAACATATTTATTCCCCAGACTAAAGTCTGGGGTTATTTTTTAGCCCCAGGTTCTAACCTGGGGTTTCTTTTTTTTGTTATCTAGGAATTATTTGTACTTTGGTGCAAAACCTATTTGATAAGATGTCCATTGCAATCGTAATCCTGAGTATAGGCCTTTTGGTCTTTCTGATTACCTATTTAAAGGTAAATTCATTTGTCGCATTTTTATTGGTCAGTATCTTCAGCGGAATCATGTTAGGCTTACCCCTGCCTGATTTAGCTAAATCGATTCAAAAAAGTTTGGGGGATACATTGGGTTCTTTGGTGACCATCATTGTACTGGGGGCCATGTTGGGGAAATTAGTGGCTGCGAGTGGAGCGGCCCAGCAAATTTCTTCGTCTTTGATACGCTTATTTGGCGAGAAGCATATCAGTTGGGGCCTTATGGTTACCGGATTCGTAATTGGTATTCCTTTGTTTTATAATGTGGGATTCGTATTAATGATTCCATTAATATTCGCACTCGTTCAGCGTTACAAATTAAATCCTTTGTTGGCAGGCGTCCCCATGATGGCATCCTTGTCGGTGGCCCATGGCTATTTGCCCCCGCATCCATCTCCTGCGGCATTGGTGGCTCAATTTGGTGCAAATATGGGCTTGACCTTGAGCTATGGAATATTGGTGTCTATCCCTGCAATTATTTTGGCAGGACCACTCTTTGCAAAAACTTTGGTTCACATTCAGCCAAAAGCGTCAAAATCTTTCGTAACGCAAGAAATTCCTGCTGAGGCGTTGCCAAGTATGGCAACTAGTTTTTTGACGGCTTTGTTGCCCGTATTCCTTTTGGTCTGTACGACGGCTTTGGATATTCAATTGGGCAAGAATTCGCCCGCTTCACCTATTTTACATTTAATTGCTGATCCTGCCATGGTGATGTTGATTGCGATTTGTTTTGCGACGTATACGTTGGGGCTCCGACTCGGTAAATCGATGGAATCTGTCATGTCTATTTATGGGGATGCGGTAAAAGATGTCGCGATGATTCTCTTGATTATTGGAGGTGCGGGAACATTTAAAGAGGTTTTATTGGCCTCCGGGGTAAGTAAAGAAATAGCTGCTTATTTGGGTAATTTACCAATTCCCCCCTTGGTTTTGGGTTGGTTGATGGCCGCCATCATTCGTGTATGTATCGGTTCAGCCACAATTGCGGGATTGACAGCCGCAGGGATGATTTTGCCTTTAGTTGCAGCGGGAGGGGTGAATCCTAATCTTATGGTATTGAGTATCGGCGCGGGTAGTTTAATGTTTTCGCACGTGAATGACACTGGCTTCTGGATGTTTAAGGAATATTTTAACCTGACTGTCAAAGAAACCATACGTTCATGGTCTTTGATGGAGACAATTGTTTCTATCACAGGTTTAATGGGGGTACTTGTTCTGGATCAATTGTTGTAAATTATTAGAATATTTATATTTATTCATTTCTAGTTTATTTTTATTTTCTAAGAATAGTGAAATTGGGTTTTGTTAAATCATTCAAATTTGGTTTGATTTTGAAGGTTTTTGTTTGAAAAAAATGAAATTGGTCAATTTTTATGTTAATAATTTAACCAAAATTTGTCAGTTTATTAACATTTCTCTAAATTCCCGACAGTTTGATCAACTATCAACAAATTTTTTCAACCCTAACTAACAAGTACATGAAAAAAAATTTACTCATGACTTTCTTGTTGGCTTTCTTCTCGCTTACGAGTTTAGTAGCGCAGGACAGAAAGGTAACAGGAAAGGTGACCTCAGCTGAGGACGGCTCAGGTTTGCCAGGTGTAACAGTTTCCATAAAAGGGACTGGAAGAGGAACACAGACCAACGTAGACGGTGAATATACCGTTGCGGTTCCCAATGGTTCTACATTAGTATTCTCTTTTGTAGGATTAAATTCGCAAAGTGTTCAGGTAGGAAGTCAGTCGGTTATCAACGTGAAGTTGACGACGGATGCACGTCAATTATCTGAGGTAGTCGTAACAGGTACAGGTACGGCGATCGACAAACGATCGACGGCGATTGACGTACAGGCAATTACAGCGAAAAGTTTACCATCGGTTCCGTCGGCTTCGATTGATCAAGCCTTGGTTGGTAAAATTGCTGGAGCACAGATTTCTGCGACGAACGGTATGCCGGGCCAACCGGTTAATATCGTTTTACGTGGTATTAACACAATTAATCGGGGAACTTCGCCAATGATCTTATTGGATGGAGTGGAATTAGGTTCAACTGACTTCGGGTCAATCGATTTAAACATCATTGAGCGTGTGGAGGTAATCCAAGGAGCTGCAGCTGCAACGATTTACGGTGCACAAGGAGCGAACGGGGTTATCCAATTGTTCTCGAAGAAAGGTAAAGCAGGTAAAGTGAACATCGACATTAATTCGTCGGTCATTACTTCTACTCCATTGAACGTGGGTAATTTGCGTAAAGCAAACATGCACGGGTTCAAGACAAATGCGAATAATGAAGTTATTGGTGGTTCAGGAAACCCTTTGACATTAGATCCCGTTTATGGTTCTTATTCAGAAAACGTAATTTTTGCGAGTACGGATCCTACGGTCTTGATCAACAAGCCATATGACAAGAACTTGAAATATTACGATCACTTCAATATGTTCTTTGTTCCTACAACGAACTACACAAACTCAGTGGCTATTTCAGGTGGTGCTGATAAAAGTGATTATAGTTTGACATTGTCAAATGCTGATAACGCAGGGCCATTCAAAAATGTAGGTGGATTGAATCGGACTAACTTGACTGCTAACTTAGGTTTTGAGTTAGCGAAAGGTTTGAAATTTCGTTCAATTACTCAATTAGTATACACGAAGAACACCATCAATGATGGAACGGGTCGTTCTATCATTTATTCGGTATTTAACTCGCGCCCATTTGCTGATTATGATTTTAAAGATGCTGATGGGAATTATCCAGGTTATTTTGGGGATGCAGTTGGTGTGAATGGTTATAATCCGAATGCAGTTAACTACTATACATCCACTGATTCAAAGCGTATCGACATCAATCAAAGTTTAAACTTGAATTATGAAGTTAACAAGTTCTTAACATTGGATGCGAAGTATGGTATCAACTATCAAACAGATAATACACTTTATACGTATTTGAATCAAACCGGTAATAAGAATATTATGGACCAACAGTATTGGTACTATAATTTCAATGGTAATGATGCAACAGGTGAGTTGAATAAGTATGAATATACGCGTTCATTCCAAAACTTTTTGGCATCTGCTTACATCAAGACAGATTTAGAGAAAGACTTCGGTTTAAATATTCCTTTACGTACAACAACGCAATTCGCATTTGATTATCGTAATCGTGAAAACAAATCGTATGTTTCTTATGGTATTGGATTACCTAACTATACGCCATACAATACCTCGCAAGCGGCAGCGACTTATGTGGCTCGTGATTACAAAGAGCCATTTATTACGTATGGTTATTTAGCTACACAACGTCTCGATTATGGAACATTGGGAGGTATCTCAGGTGGATTCCGTACGGACTTCTCGTCTGCGTTTGGTGCGGCATCAACGCCACAAACATTCCCACGTGGAGACGCTTATTTACGTATTTCTGAATTTGGGTTCTTTAAAGATTCTAAAATCGCTTCAACAGTAGAAGATTTCAAAATTCGTGCAGCTTATGGGGAGGCAGGTATCCAGCCGAATGCATTTGACCGTTACATCACGTTGAACACGGGTGTGATTGGTTCTGGAAATGCTTTCTATTTCCCATTAACACAATCAAATCCTAATTTGAATGTGGAGATTTCTAAAGAATTAGAAATTGGTACAGACATCGGTTTGAATTTAGGTAAGTCATCAGCTTGGTTGAATTCATTGAACTTCTCGGGTTCATACTGGAAGCGTTCTACTGATAATGCGATCTTTAACGTAGATGCGGCACCTTCCACAGGTATCGGTACGGTAAAAGATAATGCATTCTCATTAGCATCTTCTGGTATCCAAGCGAGCTTAAATGCGCAAATCTATAAGGATGCAGATTGGACTTGGAACTTCACAACAAACTTTGGTAAGCAAACTTCTGAAATTACAGCAGTTCGTGGTAATGCTGAGGTTGTTGTATTGTCTGCTGCAGGTTCTTCAGGATATGTATTACGTGCTGGTGAGAAAATCGGTCAATTATATGGTTTCTTGGGAGTTCATAGCTTAGATGCTAAATTGCCGGATGGAACGGATGCGATTGCAGCTGATAAGCGTTCAGCATATGAAGTAGCTTCAAATGGTTGGGTTGTAAACAAAACAACTAAAGCGCCATATTTCTCTACAAAAATGTTCAGCTTTGGAGATCCTAATCCTGCATTTAATGCATCGTTTATCAATGAATTATCGTACAAAGGAATAGTAACATTCAACTTACAAGTTGATTTAGTTCAAGGAGCTCACTTGTACAACCAAACAAAAGAGTGGATGTACCGTGATGGTATTCACTCGGATTACCAAGTGCCTATTACTATCAATGGACAAACAGGGGCATGGTCTGCTTTCTATCGTGGTGTTTATGCAGAGGTTTCTCGTAACGGTACAAAGAACTACTTTTATGAAGATGCTTCATTTGCTCGTTTACGTAACCTTTCGATTGGTGTAGATTTAGTGAAAGCTTTAGGTATCAAAGGATTCCGTAAGTTACAATTAGTAGCTTCTGGACGTAATTTGTACACATTGACGAACTACACAGGTTTGGATCCTGAAATTTCTTCTGGTGGTAGTAACTCGGCTTGGGATCGTGGTGTGGATCACAACACTATGCCAAACTTACGTTCATACCAAGTTCAGTTGAATATTGGTTTCTAATTTCAGAATAGAAAAAGGTATTATTTAAATTTGAAGAACATGAAAAATATAAAAATAACCGCGCTTTCCTTTCTGCTTTTAGGTGGAACGGTGATGTCGTGTAAGGATCAATTGGATATTCAAAATCCAAACCAACCTACGCCCGCTACGGCTGCTTCGGAAGCTGGTATCGTGGCATTAGCACAAGGGTCTGTATATAAAAACGGATTTACCTCTGCAGGTAATAAATACTATGATGGTGTTGTAGGAGCTTTCTATAATGGTGTTGTGGGTATTCATGAATTAATGGGTGATATCGTATCTGCGGAAGCGGCTAATACTTACATGAATAATTTGTCGGCACCTGACATGGTTATCTTGGACAATGGGGCTCAAGTTCCAAATCCAAACAACCCTGCTCAACAAAAAGTATTGTTGCGTTCGGTAAATACAAATTCTCAACAAGGTGGTAACCCTGGTTTCCATGAGTGGGCGATGATGTATCAATTGAACAATGCTTGTAACACGATTTTGGAGGCAGTTGATAAGACTACATTCACGGGTGATGCGGCAGCAAAGAAAAATGCGATTAAAGCATGGGCGTATTTCTGGAAAGGAATTGCTTATTCTCGTATTGGTTCTATTTACTATGCTGGTTTGATTATTAATACAGCTTCCGTAACGAACAATAATTATGTTGCCAAGGAGAAAATCATTGAAGAAGCGAATGCAAACTTTGACAAAGCGGCTGCTGCGGCAACAACTTCAGGTTCGAATGCGGATTTTCAAGCTGTTTTAACATCGTTGATTCCTGATTTCTTCCAAAATGATTTAGGTGGTGTTCCTTCAGGCGCACAATGGGTTAAGAATATCAATACCTTGAAAGCACGTAATATCTTGGTAAATACACCTACAGCAACCATGACTGCTGCACAATGGGGACAAATCTTGTCTTTAGCGAATGCAGGTGTAGGTGCTTCGGATCCCGTATTTGCAGGAACCACGAATGCGAATGGTGATATTTTCTCACCTTCTAACTACAACGTAGCTGCACGTGCTGTAGGTTCTAACGCATCAGGTGGAACGTTTAAAATCTCAGAGCGTTTAATCCAAGATTTCAATGCAGGGGACCAACGTTTAGCAAATAATTTTAAACAGTATTCTACTTGGATTGGTAATGCTGACCGTGGTAACGCATTCAACACACGTTGGGCGATTGTAGATAAAGGAGCAGGTTTAGCTGGAGTGATGGTTTATTCAAACCGTACAGCAGGAGCAGGTGTACTATATTTAGCAGGTAGTTACGAAGAAAATGAATTGATGAAAGCAGAAGCGAAGTTGTGGACAGGCGATGTAGCTGGTGCAGCTGCAAGCATCAATGCAGTTCGTGCATATCAAGGAGCAGGTCTCGCGGCTATCACGTCAACTGATGCAGCCACTGTGAAAGAAGAATTACGAAAAGAACGCCGTGTGGCGTTAGCTTTCCGCGGTTTATCTTTCTACGATGCACGCCGTTGGGGTGTATTGGAAAATGGTCGCACTGGAGCAGTTGTAATTTCGAAAGATGGATCATCCATCTCAAAAAATGCGACAATCAAGTATAACTACTTAGATTATTGGGATGTACCCGATAATGAGTTGGCAAACAATCCAGCTGGAGCTGGCAGTGCGCCTTTAAAGAATCCAAAATAAGATTCTGCTCTGAGCTTATTTATAGGGGTTTCCAAATAGGGAACCCCTATTTTTTTGAAATTTTCTTTGGGCTTTAACGGAAAATTCCTAATTTGGCCGACTAAATGTTTTATTTTTTCATTAATTAAACTAATCAACATGAAAAAACTCTTACTCATTTGGGTATTGGTAATGACTGTTTTCAGTTCATTATTTGCTCAAACAAGACAAGTAACCGGAAAGGTTACTGCTTCAGAGGATGGTTCTGCTCTTCCAGGAGTTAGTGTCAGCCTAAAAGGTACCTCTCGTGGTACAACTACAGGTGCAGATGGTACTTACAAGATTACTGTAAGTGATGGTACTGCGCTTGTTTTCAGCTTTGTTGGGTATAAGCAACAAACTGTTTCTGTAGGTAGCCAATCGGTTATCAACATTTCTTTAGCTTCAGATGCATCTGAATTGAATGAAGTAGTTGTAACAGCCCTTGGTTTAACACGTACAAAAAACTCTTTGCCTTATGCTGCTCAGCAAATCAAAGGTGATGAGTTGACACGTGTTCGCTCTGGTAATGCATTCTCACAATTATCAGGTAAAGTTTCAGGTGTTCAAATTACTCAAGGTAACGCGATCGGTGGATCTACCAACGTAGTAATCCGTGGTTCGAAATCATTGACAGGTAATAACCAAGCTTTATTTGTTGTGGATGGTGTTCCCGTGGATAACTCGGTAACGAATACATCAAATCAACGTACAGGTCGTGGTGGTTACGATTACGGTAATGCAGCTGCGGATATTAACCCAGATGATAT
>DKIP01000009.1:40988-58309 GCA_002454335.1 Cytophagaceae bacterium UBA6715
ACTTTCCCGAAATACCAAAACCAATATGGTGCTGGTTATTCTGATCCTTACCAAAAAGATGGTTTCTTCTATTTTGATGCGAATGGAGATGGTCAAGATGATTTAGTTGTTCCTACATCTGAAGATGCTTCTTATGGTACGAAATTTAACCCTTCGTTAATGGTTTACCACTGGGATGCTTTTGATCCAGCGGGTCCAAACTACCAAAAAGCGAAACCTTGGGTGGCAGCACAAAATACGCCAATCAAGTTTTACGAGACGGCTATTTCAAACAATACGAACGTATCATTAGATGGTGCAACAGATAAAGGAACGATCAAATTCGGTTATACACGTAATGAAGATCGCGGTACATTGCCGAATTCAAAGGTGACTAAGAATATCATGAATTTGGGTGGTACTTATAATGTGTCTTCTAAATTGACAGCTTCTGCAACAGCAAACTTCTCTGTAGTAGAAGGTAAAGGTCGTTACGGTACAGGTTATGATGGATTGAACGTGAACCAAAACTTCCGTCAATGGTATCAAACTAACGTTGACATTTATGAGCAACGTGATGCATATTTCCGTAACAACAAGAACGTTACATGGAACTGGTCGGATCCTTCCACTGCTGCTGGATTGAAGCCTATCTATACAGATAACTACTATTGGACTCGTTACCAAAACTACGAGAATGATACACGTACACGTGTGTTCGGTAATGCGATGTTGAACTACAAGCCAACAGATTATTTGAACGTTTTAGGTCGTATCACAATGGATACTTACGATGAGTTCCAAGAGGAGCGTATCGCTGTAGGTTCTACGGATATTCCTGAATATTCTCGTTATGATCGTCATTTCCAAGAAATCAACTATGATTTAATTGCAAATTTCGACAAGAACGTTATGAAAGATTTGAACGTAAAAGCTTTAGCAGGTCTTAACTTGCGTAAGTCATTGAATCGTTCTATTTATGCAATTACGAATGGTGGTTTGATCGTACCTGGTCTTTACTCAATTGCGAACTCAAAAGGAACTGTTTCAGCTCCATCAGAGTCTTACAATCCACGTGAAGTATTTGGTTTATTTGCTGGTGGAACTGTTTCATACAAAGATTTCTTAACTTTGGATGGTACTGTTCGTCAAGATCAATCTTCTACATTGCCAGTAAATAATAACAAGTATTTATACTATGCAGGTTCTTTGAGCTGGGTATTCTCACAACACCTACAAGAATTACCTTGGTTAACTTCGGGTAAATTACGCGCTAACTATGCAACAGTGGGTAATGATGCTCCATGGGGATCAATCAGCAATGTATATGATCAACCAGCTCCGTTTGGTTCGACAATCTTGTTCTCCGTTCCAGGAACGCAAAACAATCCAGGTTTGAAGCCAGAGCAAACAATTTCGAAAGAGATTGGTCTTGAAATGGCATTTATGCAAAACCGTTTAGGTTTTGATTTGACGTACTACCATACAAATACATTGGATCAAATTATGCCGGCTGCTGTAACTACATCAACAGGTTATAACTCGACATATGTAAATGCAGGTAACATTGAAAATAAAGGTATTGAATTAAGCCTTTATGCTAATCCAATCAAAACAGCTGATTTCTCTTGGAACGTAAATGTAAACTTTACACGCAATCGTAACTTGGTGTTAAGTCTTTACAATGAAAGCCAAAACTTGCAATTAGCTTCATTCCAAGGTGGTGTTACTCTAAACGCTACAGTGGGTGAGCCTTATGGTATCTTGAAAGGTAAGACTTGGAAATACTTAAATGGAGAGAAGTTAGTGAAAGCAAACGGTCGTTACGATGTAACTACTACAACTACAAATAACATTGGTAATGTTAATCCAAACTGGATTGGTGGTGTGAACAACTCATTCCGTTACAAAGATGTTACTTTCAGCTTCTTAATCGATGTGAAGTCAGGTGGTTCAGTATTCTCACTTGATCAATATTACGGTGCTGCAACAGGTGTATTAGAAGAGTCAGCTTTATTGAATGATAAAGGTAATCCTTCTCGTGATGAGATCGCAAATGGTGGTGGTATCATTATGCCAGGTGTTAAGGCGGATGGAACGAAAAATGACATTCGTGTTGAGAACTGGTATGGTACATATGGTTATGCTTACAACCCACAACATGCATTCGTTTACGATGCAAGTTATGTGAAGTTACGTGAGGCGAACTTGACTTATTCATTACCTCGTTCAATCGTAGCTAAATTAGGTGGCGTTAAAGGCGTAGATTTGTCTGTATATGGACGTAACTTGTGGATTATTCACAAAAACCTTCCACACTCAGATCCTGAGGAGAATTTATCTGCAGGTAACTTGCAAGGATATCAATCAGGTGCGTATCCAACGACTCGTTCGATTGGTTTCAACGTAAAATTAGTGTTTTAATCATCCTTAATTTTGAATCAGATGAAAAGAATATTTTTAGTTTTTGTACCGCTTTTGTTTCTTGCAACGGCTTGTACAGAGGATCTAGCCTCATTAAATGTTGAGACAAAGAAGCCAGCGTCTATTCCTGCGCCAACTTTGTTTTCAAGTGCAGTTAAATCCCTTTCTGGGACTTTAGCGACAGCGAGTGTGAACACAAACGTGTTCCGTTTTACGACTAGCCAATGGGCTATGGCGGTTTATCAAGATGAAGCACAGTACGATTTTGCTACACGTGCAATTCCGAATACTTGGTGGTCAGCAATGTACCGCGATGTTTTAGCTGATTTACGTGAGTCATCTCGTTTAATCAATGCTGATGCAACTTTGTTGCCGAAAGAAAAAGCTAATAAATTAGCTATCTTGGATATCATGGAAGTTTACACGTTCTCTATCTTGGTGAACACGTTTGGTAACATTCCATACACAGAAGCATTGAATTCTGCGAAATTGTTCCCTAAATACGATGATGCTAAAACTGTTTCTGCAGATTTATTAGCTCGTTTGAACAATGACATCGCTAAGTTAGACGCTTCTGGTCCTGGATTTACGGCATCTGAAGATGTAGTTTACAAAGGATCTGTTTCTAAATGGGCAAAATTTGCGAACACACTTCGTATGAAGTTAGGTATGGTATTAGCTGATGTAGACGCATCTGCTGCTAAGTCGGCAGTTGAGGCCTCTGATGCTGGTGCAATCTCCGCTGCTTCTGACAATGGTTTGTTTACTTATCTTTCTGCATCTCCAAACCAAAATCCATTACACGTTGATATCGTTTTAGGTGGTCGTCAAGATTACATTGCTGCGAAAGACTTAATGGATAAATTGCTAGGATGGAATGACCCACGTACGGGTTCTTACTTCTCTACAAACAACGGAGGTAAATATGCAGGTGGTATCGTAGGAAAAGTGAATACGTATGTAGATTTCTCTCGTGCTGGCGCGAAAGTTATCGCTGCGGATGCTCCTTACGTATTAGCTGACTATGTTGAAACTGAATTCTTGCGCGCTGAAGCTAAAGAAAGAGGATTTAACGTTTCAGGTACTGCTGAGTCTCACTACAATAATGCTATTACCGCTTCTATTTTATATTGGGGTGGAACAGCTGCACAAGCAGCTGATTATTTAGCTCAACCTGATGTAGCGTATACAACTGCAGCTGGAGATTGGAAACAAAAAATCGGTACTCAAAAGTGGATTGCATTATACAATCGTCCTTATGAGACTTGGACAGAGATTCGTCGTCTTGACCAACCTAAAATTTCGACTCCTATTAACGCGAAGTCTGGATTCCCTACTCGTTTAACATATCCGAATACCGAGCAAACATTGAACGGTACAAACTACACAGCTGCAGCTTCTGCAATTGGTGGAGATGTTGTTACAACGAAATTGTTCTGGGATAAGAACTAATCAATCATACGTTGATTTATCAAAGGGCGATCCATTGGGTCGCCCTTTTTTATTTCCAAATTTTATTTTGCTTTATGTAAATAATAACAAATTTTTATAAACAATTGTCTGTTTTTCAGGTTTAAAGTTTTAATTTTCGAATTCTAATTCATTCATTAAACTAAACAACATGAAAAAACTAGTACTATCCTGGGTGTTGATGATGGCTGTTGTAAGCACATTATTCGCCCAAACAAGGCAAGTTACCGGTAAAGTCACATCATCAGAAGATGGAAGTGGTATGCCGGGCGTTAGTGTCAGTGCAAAGGGGTCTGCAAAAGGAACGAGCACCGCAGCTGATGGAACTTATAAAATTGCAGTTGCAGACGGTGTAAGCCTTGTGTTCTCTTTTGTAGGTTATAATTCTCAAACTGTTTCTGTCGGTTCTCGCAGTGTGATTGATGTGCAATTGCAAGCGGACAACCAACAATTATCTGAAGTAGTTGTGGTTGGTTATGGAACCAAAAAGCGTCAAGAATTTACAGGTGCTGCATCTACCGTCAAAGCGGCAACAATTGCTGAGCGTCCTGTTCAATCTTTCTCACAAGGTTTGACTGGTCAGGCTGCAGGTGTTAATATCACACAACCAAACGGTTTGTTGAACAACCCACCTGTCATTCGTGTACGTGGTTTGAGCTCACTTTCATTAAGCTCATTTCCTTTGGTTGTTATTGATGGTATTCCTATTTCTACGGATAACGTATCTGCAAACTCAACAACAAATAACCCTTTAGCAGATATTAACCCTTCAGATATTGAGTCAATTGATGTTTTGAAAGATGCTGCTTCAGCTGCAATTTACGGTTCTCGTGCGGGTGCTGGGGTCTTGTTAATCACGACAAAACGTGGTAAGTCTGGCAAAGCAAAAGTTTCCATTGATTCTTGGGCTGGCATTTCTGAGGCAGTTCGTTTACCGGATGTCTTGAATGCACAACAATACATGGACCACAAAAATGGTGCGATTGCGAATGCATTAGCGATGAACCCCAATGCAATTGCTGCCTCTGCACGTAATGCGGAGAACAAATCATTCTTGCCAAATTACAACGCGGATGGGTCATTGATCGATACTGATTGGTACAAAGAAGTTTACCAAACAGCTGTCTCTCAAAATCACAACTTGACCATTAATGGTGGAACGGATAAAACCAATTACTATTTTTCTGCAGGTTTCTCGGATCAAGATGGTTTCTTAAGAAGTAATAGCTTCCAGCGTCGTTCAGGTCGTTTCAACATGGACCATCAAGCTACAAAATGGTTGAAATTGACGGCTAATTTCAATTACTCAAATACGTTCAACAAGGCACCTATGTCTGGTTCAAATGCTGGTGGTGCATTTAATACGTCTGGTTTGGGTCGTATTGCTGTTGCGCAGGTTCCTAACCTTCCAGCTTATAAAGCAGATGGGTCATACAACTTAGAAAATAATACCTTAGGTCGTATGAATAACTTATTGCCAGCGCAGTTTCCAAATCCAGCTGTTGTGCGTGATTTAGATAAAATTACATCTGAAAACACACGTTTAATCGCCAATTTAGGTGCTGAGTTCCGATTGATGGAGGGTTTGACTGCTAAAACAAGCTATTCATGGGATCGTCGAAATACAGAAAACCTTCGTTTCTTTAACCCATACAATGGTGATGGCTGGTCAGCTGGTGGTGATGCTTATAATAACACTGCGAAATCAGATAACTGGAACTGGATTAATACATTGCAATACAATGTTACTTTAGCTGAAAAGCATAATTTCTCTTTAATTGCTGGTTCAGATGTTCAAAAAACACGTGTATTGAACTGGGGAGCTCAACGTCAAACATTGGCGGATTTTTTCTTTACGGATTTCCAAGGAAATTTCGGTACGAACTTAGCTGCGGGTAACGGTATCTATCAGGTTGCTTATGAAGCATACTTAGGTAGTTTCTCGTATAATTATGCTGGTAAGTATTTCGTAAGTGCCAACTACCGTCGCGATGGTAATTCGGCATTATCTGCAGAAAACCGTTGGGGAGATTTTGGTGGAGCATCGCTAGGTTGGACAATTTCAGAGGAAGAGTTTTTTAAGAATCTTAACTTGGGAAATAAGGTTTCCAACGTACGTTTGAAGGCTAGTTATGGTAAAGTTGGTAATGGTAACGTACCTAATGCTTATGGTTCATACTCAACTTTTGGATCAGGGCTATATGGAGCAGCTCCAACTTTGTCATTCAACCAAGCGGGTAATAAAGACTTGAAGTGGGAAACTTCTGCACAAACGAACGTCGGTTTAGATGTTAGCTTCTTAAATGATCGAATCCAAGTGGAAGCAAATTACTACTACAAGGATATCAACAACTTGATTTTGAATGTTCCTCAAGCACCTTCAAAAGGTATTCCAGGTAACTCAATCTTGGCGAACGTAGGTTCGATGTATAACAAAGGTTATGAATTAGCAGTTACTGCAACGCCTATCAACAACAATGGATTTGTATGGACGACTAATTTAAACTTTGCTACGAACGAAAACATGGTCACTTCATTGGTTGATGCTAATACTCCAATTTTAACAGCGACTTCAGGTCTAGAAGTGACATCTATTACGAAAGTAGGTTATTCAGCTGCACAAATTTATGGTGTTAAGACTGCAGGTGTTAACCCAGAGAATGGACGTCGTATCTACATCAAACGTGATGGAACAAAAGTTCAATATCAGCACTTAGGTGGAGCTTTGGCTTGGACAACATTGGATGGCAAGGCTACAACATCTCCTTCCTCTGAGCAACAAATTCTAGGAAACACATTGCCTACTTTCTATGGCGGTTTTAATAACACCTTCCGTTACAAAGGTTTTGATCTAGGTGTGAATTTCACGTTCTCCGGCGGAAATTATATTTACAACGGATCACAAGCTGGTTTACGCGACCAACGTGTTTGGAACAACTCGGTAGATGTGTTGAATTCTTGGAAGACTCCAGGTCAGGTAACAGACATTCCTAAAGCTGTTTATGGTGATAACGTATCCAATGGTTCATCTTTCTTAATTGATGCCAATGTTCAAAAAGGTGATTTCTTACGTTTGCAAACAGCAACCTTAGGTTATAAAGTTCCTACGAACTTAACCTCAATTGGAATCTCAAGCATCCGTGTTTATGCACAAGCAAATAATCTATGGTTATTAACAGCTTACACTGGCGTAGACCCTGAAATTTCTTCAAATGGAGATTCTAACCTTGCATCTGGTATTGAGCGTAACTCAATTCCTCAAGGTCGTTCATTTACATTTGGTATTAATATTGGTTTGTAATTTTAACAGATATAGAAAATGAAATTATTCACAAATAAATTGGGAATCTTGTCTATCGCTCTTGCGATGACCGTTTCCTCTTGTAATAAGGAATTCCTTAATGCAGTTCCGGAATTGGATTTGTCTGATGCAACGGTATTTAATACACCGGCTCGTGTCCTTTCCCAAGTTAATGGTTTATATGGCTCTGCGAAAAGTGGTAGCTTGTTTGGAGGTCGTTATTTGATCTATAACGATATTCGTGGCGAAGATTGGGTTAACCGTACAACGAACTCCGTGACGGGTTATTCTACTTATCAGGGAAATCAAGATCCATCCGATTCGTATTTAGCGAATTTTTGGGTACAGGGTTACTTGACAATTAACCGTACGAATTTGTTCCTAGAGGGTTTGGCTGCTAATCCAAATGCGGTTTCTTCTACTTTGGCCGCTAATTACCGTGGAGAAGCAAAGTTTTTACGTGCATTAACGTATTTTTCTTTGGTTCAATATTTTGCCAAGCCATATATTTTGGATAAAGGTGCTTCGGCAGGTTTGCCATTACGTTTGAAAGGTTCTGTGTCTTCAGCTGATAATGATATGCCACGGAGTACAGTTGCGCAAATTTATGCTCAAGTGTTATCTGATTTGAATGATGCTGAAAATGAATTGCCTGATTCATACGGTACTGCCTTGTTAAATACAACGCGTGCACACAAAAACACGGCGATTGCATTAAAAACACGTGTAAAATTGGCTATGGGTGATTATGCAGGTGTTATTGCTGATGCGAATAAAATCGTTTCAGCTACTGCTCCATTCAAATCATCAGCTCGCGTTGCACATGCTTTACAAGCAGATGTTTCTGCTGTATTTAAAGCCCCTTACACAACGACTGAGTCGATTTTCTCTTTCCCTATGGATGCGACAAACGCTCCAGGAACGCAGAATCAGTTGGGATACTATTTCAATGCAGGTAACGTGGAATATTATTTAAATACAGGTTCAATCGGTATTTATAATAATCCACAATTTGCGGCAACGGATGATCGTAAAACAAAGTTGACTGTCGCTACAACTGCTGTTGCTAAGTTCCCATCATCTACGAAGTTCAGTGGCGTATCTCCTTATGTAGATTTTGTGCCTAACATTCGTTATGCTGAAGTATTGTTAAACCTGGCTGAAGCTGAAGCTGAAACAGGAAATTTAACACGTGCTATTGCTTTATTGAAAGCTGTTCACGGTCGTTCAGATGCTTCATATGTATTCCCTGCATTGGATACGAAAGCAGATGTAATCAAAGCAATCTTAACCGAACGTCGGATTGAATTCTTGGCAGAAGGTTTCCGTGCGAATGATGTAACACGTCGTGGTGAGCCCATGGTGTCTTTCGGTGCTGGTGCAACGATTCAGCCATCTGATCCACGTTATATCTATGGAATTCCATTGGCCGAGGTACAAACCAATCCTAGCATTGGAAAATAAATTTATTTAGCAGAGGCGCGATTCTTCGCCTTTTCAAATCAAAAGCCCAAGGTTATTTCCTTGGGCTTTTTTGTTTTTATAAATCTCTGATTTTTGGGATAGTAAAGCCTTGTCAGAAGCCTAAAGTTATCATACAGTTTGAGGACTCGAAGTTATTACTTCGCTATATAGAAATGTGAAAAAGTAGCCCAGGAATTACTGATTAGGCTCTTTTAGGTAGAGCGAAGTATTGCATTTCTAGATAGACACGGAAAAAAAACCCAGCGATTGCTCACTGGGTTCTCATGGGTAGACTCGAAGTGTCGCTTCTTTACCTATAACGTCTAACGTCTAATACTACCAAATCTTAATTCGGTCCTCGGGTTTCTTATATAATTTATCCCCCGGTTTTACATTGAAGGCTTTGTACCAGGCATCCATATTTACAGGGGCCCCAATCGTCCGATATTCTGCTGGTGAATGTGGGTCTGTTTGTACCAAATTCGCTGCCGTTTCCGGAAGTGTTTTAGCGCGCCAAACTTGTGCCCATGCCAAGAAGAATCGTTGGTCTGGTGTAAATCCATCAATTTTGGTAGATGATTTTCCTTGCTTGGTCATTTTGAACGCCTCGTAAGCCATATTTAAACCTCCTAAATCACCGATGTTTTCGCCCATCGTTAATTTGCCATTCACATGAATCGTGTCTAAAACTGTGTAAGCATCAAATTGCTTGCCTAGTTGCTCGGTTTTAGCCTTAAATTTGGCTAAATCTTCTTTCGTCCACCAGTTGCGAAGTGTACCATCCTTATCGTATTGGCTTCCCGAATCATCAAATCCATGTGACATCTCGTGTCCAATCACTGCCCCAATTCCACCGTAATTGATGGCATCATCCGCCTTCGCATCGAAGAATGGGAATTGTAAGATTCCTGCTGGAAATACGATCTCATTCATTACGGGGCTGTAATAGGCGTTCACGGTTGGCGGTGTCATGCCCCAACGGCTACGGTCTACTGGCTTGCCGATCTGGCTAATGTTCTCCTGGAATCCCCAGGCTCCTGCATTGCGCATGTTTTTATAGAAGGAATTAGCGGAAATCTCTAAACCTTCGTAATCCTTCCACTTATCGGGATATCCGATTTTTGGTGTGAACGCATATAATTTGGCCAATGCTTTTTGTTTGGTCCCTGCGCTCATCCAATCCAAGCGGTTGATGCGAATTTCGAATGCTTTACGCAGGTTAGCCACCAATTCCGTCATACGAACCTTGGCTTCGGGTTTGAAATATTTCGCTACGTAGATTTGGCCTAATAATTCACCAATTACACCATCTGTCAAAGATGACATTCGTTGCCAACGAGGCGTTTGAACCTTTTGTCCACTCACAATTTGATTAAAGCTAAAGCTAGCTTGTACAAATGGTGAGCTCAAGTAATTCGCTGAACCTTTTAATAGGTTCCAGGTCAAATAAGTCTTCCAAGTATCTATCGGTGTTTCAATCAAAAGCTTATTCGCTACTTCAAAGAATTTAGGTGCTGATACTAATATCGAATCTGGTGCAGTCGTACCAAAGTCTTGGAAAGTGATTGCCCAGTTGAATGCCGGAGTTTTCTGATTGAAATCCGCAAATGTAAATTTGTTATATGTCTTATACGGATCACGCATGTCGACACGTGCCATTTGTGCCTCGGCTAATTTCTTTTCCAATTGGAAAACGGTTTCAGCTTTCGCCTTGGCATCTGCTTGCGAGCTTCCAATCAATTGGAAAAGCGTCGCTACATAGGTTTTAAATCCTTCTTGGATCTTGAGACTACGTGCATCCGATTTCAAGTATAAGTCGCGATCTGGCAAAGAAGTACCCCCTTGGCCTAGTTGGGGAACCATTTTCTCCACTTGCTTACGATCTTGGCCGACGTAAAAACTAAAAAGTGGAGACCCTGCACCTGTCTTGCGCATGCGCGCAATTTCTGTCACGATCTGTGACTTAAATTGAATGTTGTTGATCTGCTGTAAATCGGCTTGAATCGGTTGGTAACCTAAAGATTCAATACGCAAGCTATCCATGGCCGCAGCATAAAAATCTGCAACACGTCTTTCTACGGAACCGGGCGCTGCGGTGGAGTTTTTTAATCCTTCCAAAATGGATTTTACGGCATTAATATTGAAATCCCGTAATTGATTAAAGCTTCCCCAACGGGTTTCTTTGGCTGGAATTTCGGTATTTTTCAACCATGTTCCGTTCGAATATTGAACGAAATCGTCACCCGGTTTTACGGATGTATTCATGTTGGCTCGGTCGATAAATTTTGCTGGCGTTTGTGCTTGTAGCGCTTGGGTCGACAATCCCCAAGCCATCAAACTTAAAAGAATGTAATTTTTTCTCATGAGTATATTTAGATGAAGTAGAAATAACTAATTTACGACACAAAATGTTTATGATGAAAAAAATCCTACTCCTTATTCTATTTGTTGGCAGTTTTGTTTCTTTTGCCCAGAAACCCGCCATGTCACATGAAAGTATGTGGATGTTGAAAAAAATCGGTGTATCTGCCTTGAGCCCATCTGGGAAATGGGTAGTATTCAGTCGGACGGAAACGTCCTATAATCCTGAAGAACAATCATCGGATTTGTGGTTAGCTGCAGCCGATGGGTCTTCGGAACCACGTAAAATCACGAATTCCAAGGGAGGTGAGGAAGCCTATTTTTGGCATCCCACCAAACATCAAATCTATTTTACCGCAAAAAGAGAAGGAGATGAAGTAGCCCAATTATATCAATTGAGTTTGGAATCCGGTGGGGAGGCTCAGCGGATGACTAATTTGTCTACCGGTGTTTCGAGTCCTAAAATTAGCACCGATGGTCGATTGATTGCCTTTACATCACGCGTATACGCTAGCGCGTTTACGGATTCATTGAGTAAAAAAATGGCAGAGGAAAAGAAGAAGATCAAGACAAAAGCGCGTGTTTATACTTCCTTTCCAATTCGCTATTGGGACAGTTGGTTGGATGACAAGCAATCGCATATATATGTGTTGGATTTAACGGCAGCGAAACCCAATCCTGTCAATCTATTTTCCAAGGTGAGTTTAGTGGAATCGAAGGGTTTCCGATTAGGTTCTTTTTCCTTTAGCCCTGATGCCTCTCAAATTATCTTCACGGCTACCACAGCGTATAATACGACCGCATATCAGTCGGCGAACTCTTACATCTATTCGGTTTCTACCTCGGGTGGTCCCGAAAAATTATTAAAAGATGATGCTGATTATTCGAAGGTACAATGCTCCGAGGATGGAAAGTATTTGATTGCAACGGGTCATACGAATGGCAATAAAATCTACTATTTGGATCATTTATACCGTTTTGCCTATCCAAGCATGGATGGGAAGACGGAATTGGCGATCGGACTTGATCGTCCAATCAATGACTGGGAAGTATCGGGAAATTCAATTTATGCAAGTATTGAAGATCAAGGAGTAGATCGCGCCATTCAAATTTCGATTGAAAAAGGGGGGGTCGCTTCTCTTTTTGGCGGTCAGGATGGGTCCATTACGGGATTATCTGTCGCGGGTAATGTGGTGGCTTACAATGACCAAAATATGGCTATGCCAGCAGAAGTATTTGTTTGGAATGCGGGAAAATGTATCGCTATTTCGAAAGCGAATGATGCTGCTTTGGCTCGATTGGATTTACCCAAAGCCGAGGTGTTTTGGACAAAAACATCCCGAGGTAAAATGATTCGGAGTTTTATGCTGAAGCCAGCGGGCTTTGATGCCTCGAAGAAATATCCATTGTTTGTGCTGATGCATGGTGGACCAGCGAGTTCATTTAAAGATGTGTTTGGGTATCGTTGGAATCCCTATGTGTTAGGCGCTCCGGGATACGTGATTGTGATGACCGATTATACGGGTTCCGTGGGCTACGGCGAAAAATTCGCGCAAGATATTCAATTTGATCCCTTCAAAGGTCCTGGTAATGAAATCTTGGAGGCAGCTGCAGATGCGATAAAGCGGTATTCGTTTATTGATGCTTCCCGACAAGCTGCTGGGGGAGCATCTTATGGAGGGCATTTGGCCAACTGGATGCAGGCGACCACTTCGCATTTTAAATGTTTAATTTCCCACGCAGGTTTAGTGAATTCAGAGGCCCAATGGGGTACTTCTGATGTGATTTGGGGTAGGGAATTGATGAATGGGGGAGCTCCTTGGGTGCCTACCAAAACCTGGAAGGAACAAAATCCGATGCGATTTGCCGCGAATTTCAAGACACCTATGTTGTTAACGGTAGGTGAGAATGACTTTCGCGTGCCGATCAACAATACCTTGGAAAACTGGAGTATCCACCAGCGATTAAAAATTCCAAGTAAATTAATCGTCTTCCCGGGTGAGAATCACTGGATCTTAAATCCGGATAATTCAAAGTTTCATTATCAGGAGATAGGGGATTGGTTGGCGAGGTATTTGAAATAGTCGCTAGTCGTCTGTCACTAGTCACTAGTCGTTAGTCGCTAGTCATCAGTCACTAGTCGTCAGTTGATAGTCCTGAGGCTGAGCGTTTTTATAAATAGGCTCTCCTCTTTCAGCTAGCGACTAGTGACTGACGACTGCTAAATCACCACCATTTTCCCCGTTCTCACCGATTCATCGCAAGCGAAGGCGATTCTCAAACTGTTCACAGCGTCTTCCACATGATCTGTTAGATCAACATCCGCCTGAATAGCATGTAGGAAATAGGCCTGCTCTCGGTCGCATAAACCTTGATGATCGGGTTCATCAGTCAGATTTATCCATTCATCGGCACGAGTGAATTCATTCTCCGCATTAATGTCGGCATGATGCACACGCAGTGATTCCGTTTTCGTATGTGATTCCACGGAATCGGATTTCCCTTCTCCACTCGCATTTTGTGCAACAATGGAAACGGAGCCTTTCGGGCCGAAAACGTCTTTGACAAAATAGGCCGTTTGAGAAATCATGGGGCCCCAACCGGCTTCATACCAACCCACGGAACCATCTTCAAAATGAATTTGCAATTGCCCGTAATTGTAATTGCCTGTTGGAATATCTTCCGTCATTCGTGCGCCTATCGCAGAAACTCGAATCGGTTTCGAGCGTGTCATTTGGCACATGACATCGATGTAATGTACGCCACAATCAACGATAGGACTTAGGCTATTCATCAAATTACGATGCACATCCCACATATAGCCATGGGATTGTTGGTTCAAATTCATGCGCATCACCAAGGGTTTCCCCATTTCTTTGGCAACTTCAATGAACTTAATCCAAGAGGGGTGATGGCGTAAAATATATCCGACTACCAGTTTTTTGCCTGTTTTCTTCGCCACGTCCGCCACGCGAATGGCACCCGCTAAGGTATCTGCTATAGGTTTTTCGATAAACACATGACAGCCAGCTTCCATTGCTTCGATGGCATAAGCTTCGTGTGTGTCTGGATACGTAGAGATACATACCGCATCAGGTTTTGTCTCCGCTAATGCGGCCGAATATTCATTGAATAGGGGGTATTTTCCTCCTAATTTATTATTCAAGGTTTCCTTGCTTTTACCCGGCGACACAAGGCCACAAATTTCATAGTCAGGGGAATGGTGATAGGCTGTCGCATGCGAAGCTCCCATGTTTCCACACCCCACAACGAGTACGCGAACTGTTTTCATAATTTCAGGTTTGAATGTCCAAGTTAACAAGAATGATTATAAAATTCGATTTCTCGTCTTTATAAAATATGCGCAAGATAGGAATCATACTACTGTTTATTTGTCAGGGTTTGTTGGCCCAAAATACCAAAGGAGTTACGGGTATTCCCGATACCTCTTTTGCCAATTATTCAGCTTGGAAATCGGCATTGCAATCGGATCCTTCGTTGCGTTTAGCAGAATATACTTTCGGTACAGTGCCGAAAGCTAAATCGATTGTCTATAAGCAAATCGGTGCTCGGAAATTGGTCTTGGACATTTATGGTCCTCAAGATGCTAAATCGCGTAAAACTTTATTGTTTTTTCACGGAGGTGGCTGGCGAACAGGACATCGTTCCCAACATACTGTTCTGGCACAAGCTTTAGCAACCAAAGGTTACCGTGTTTTCTTGGCCGAATATCGTTTGTCCACCGAAGCGCTTTATCCGGCAGCGATGCAAGACGCACAGTCGGCGCTTCGTTATTTGCATCTTCATGCAGTCCAACTTCATGTCGATTCGAAACAAATCTTTGTGGCGGGCTATTCTGCTGGTGGACAAATGGCTGCTTTATTAGGAACCGTTCAGGATGAAAATCGCTTTGGAAAAGGGCAGAAAATCAAAGGGGTAATCGACCTTGATGGGATTTTGGCCTATATACATCCTGAATCGGGAGAAGGGGATGATCGCGTTCGGACTTCTGCGGCGACCGCTTATTTTGGCTATACCAAAACGGAGAATCCAGCGCTTTGGAACCAAGCATCTGCATTACATCATGTTTCCAAGCAAGATCCACCGGTGTTGTTTATTAATTCTGGGAATGCACGCATGCATGCGGGTAGGGATGATTTCCGACAAAAAATGACGAATTACGGGATTTTGACAGACGTCTATACGCATGAAGGTTCGCCGCATACTTTCTTGTTGTTTGCGAAATGGTTTGATAAAACCGTCCAATTAATGGACCAATTCATGCAGCAGATTACGGTGGCCAAAGATGGCTCAGGGGATGTGCGTACGATACAGGAAGCGATCCATAAAAGTGGGAATAATCAAACGATTTATATCAAAAATGGCCTGTATCAAGAGAAGGTGTTTATTGATTCGCTCCGACATGATCTACGATTCATCGGACAATCGCGTGCAGGCGTTGTCTTGAAATTTACGCAGGCGCGTGATATTTGGCGTTGTTCAAATCCGGATGATTACGGGGCGGGTGTGCTGAATATTAAAGGGCATGATTTGAGTTTTGAGAATCTAACGGTGATAAATGATTACGGTTTGATTACGACGCAAGATGTTACGATTCCATGTTTAAACGAGGCAGGTAAAACAACACAGTCTACGGTTCAAAAATATGCTTTGCCTAGAGAATCAGGGGAGAAGGATGGCGAGAAAATTGTGCGTGTAGATGGGCACCAATTTGCCATTAGGACGATGCCGGGTGCTACACGTTTACGCTTCGAACATTGCACCTTTCGTTCGGGCGGTGGAGATACCATGAGTCCCTGGGATGTGAATGCTGGTTTATATTATCTGAATGATTGTGAGATTGAAGGAGGAGTTGATTTATATTGTCCACGGGGCTACGCTTTGGCGGAGAATTGTACCTTCATTTGTCATAACATGAGTGCGGCGATTTGGCATGATGGATCAGGAGAAGAAGGGGCGAAATCGGTCTTGAAAAATTGCCGATTTGTGGGTGATTCGGGCTATAAATTAGGGCGTTACCATCGCGAAGCCCAACTGTTTTTATTCAATTGTACGTTTGATAAAAACATGGCTGATGCGCCTATCTACCAGTCGGGGGATCGAAAATTAGCCTGGGGGCATCGGGTGTATTATGCCAACTGCCACCGCGAGGGAGGGGATTTTACTTGGCATCAAAACAACACGCATTACAAGTTGGAGGACATCAATTTCGCTTGGGTTTTTGGAGATAAATGGAAATAAATTTTTATTGTATCAAAAAAATACATTAATTTGTATCCAACCTCTAAACCTATATAAATTCTCATGGAAAGAAGACATTTCCTAAAGCAATCGAGTGCCTATCTTGCGGGCTCGCTCTTTTTACCCTCCCTTTTTAAGGCTACTCCGCGTCCGATGGGCGTTCAGTTGTTTACGCTATTCATGACCTTGGATCAGGATGTGAAGGGGAATATGCAGAAAATTGCGCATTTGGGGTATAAGGATATTGAGTCGGCCTTCAGTCGGGTCGGTGGATTTTATGGCATGTCGGCCATGGAGTTTTCGGATTTAAATAAATCATTAGGAATGAACTGGGTTTCCCATCATGTGGTGGGGGCACCCTTCAAGCCACGTCCGGGATTTGATACGTCGAAGATGCCTCGTATGAATAATTTGCGGGATGATGCGCAAGCGATTGTGGATTCCTTGAAAGGGACAACGGTTAAGTATTTGGTTTGTGCCAATATTCCAATTGGTTCGAAGGAAGAGGTGACTGAAGCAGTTCAGATACTAACAAAAGCAGGTAAAATTGCCAATGCTGCCGGTCTGACCTTGTGCTACCACAATCACGATAAAGAATTTGAATTAGTGGATGGCCAGAAGGCATTCGATGTATTCTCAAAAGAGATTCCGGCCGATTTATTAAAATTTGAATTGGATTTGGGTTGGGCGACGAAAGCTGGTGTAGATCCGGTGGAATTGTTCAAAGCGCAGCCAGGTCGTTTCCCATTGTGTCATATCAAGGACTTCGATGAAGGATTTAAAAACATCGTTCCAGCAGGTTCTGGTATTGTGAATTTCAAACGTATTTTGGATGCCGCTTCAATCGGTGGTTTGAAACATTTCTTCATCGAGCATGATATGCCAAAAGATGCGATCGAAAGTTTGACAATCGGGAAGAAAAATATAGGGCCTTTGTTGTAAAAATAGATTAATGAGTGATTCTTTGAAAGCGCGAGATGTATGTCTCGCGCTTTTTTATTCCCCTGGGTTAAAACCTAGGACCCCAGGCTAAAGCCAGGGTTTTTAAATCTAAAGTTTT
>DKIP01000009.1:58395-58978 GCA_002454335.1 Cytophagaceae bacterium UBA6715
CTCTTCACTCTTCACTCTTTCGATCTTACCTAAGTATCCTAAACTGATACGGCGCCAATCCCAAATGGTCATGGTCCATGCCCACGTGTAAGGTTTCTCCCGACCATAGATCTTTCACTTGTGCCGGTCTTTGCCCATGGGAATCCATGATAAACCAAGTGATTTCTTGTGGTGCCGAGCTAAAATTAAACAAGCAGGTGATTTTCTCCTCGCCCATGTAACGAACAAAACCTGCTACGGAATTATTGTGATTTTCCAACCACTGTATATTTTTCAAATCAGCTACGATCGGTAGTGAACGTCTTAATTTGATCAATTGTTGCAAGGCCGAATAAACTTGATTTTCTGTTGTACCTTTTTTGCCTACTGCTTTATTGCGTTCCCAATTGATAACTGGTCGGTGCATCCAGCGATTATCATAACTCTTACCAGGGTCATTCAAATAGCTATAATCATTCGTGTAGCCAGCTTCATCTCCATAAAACAACATAGGGACTCCGCCTACGAACATACTCATGGCTTGCATCAAGATGATTTTATCAATCGATGTTTGAATCGCAGCTTGGTCGTTCTTTTCAATCGC
>DKIP01000023.1 GCA_002454335.1 Cytophagaceae bacterium UBA6715
AACATTGTTCTGCCACTTTTTTGAACGTTAATTTTTTGTAACAATGAAAAAAATAGCAATATCAGTTTTGGCCGTTTTAGGCCTATTATCCTGCCAAAAAGATGAAGTAGGAAATTTTCAAAATGATCCACAAGTTTTTGAATTTAAGGAGATTGGGAATATAACATTAGGTGGTTTGGGTGCCGCTGAAATTTCCGCGTTTGATCCATTATCAAAAAAATTATTTGTTGTCAATAATTCAGATGTCAATCGGATCGATGTTTTAGATTTGACAAACCCTACTTCTCCCAAAATAATATCAAAGATTATGATGGAGCCGTATGGGGGATATGTTAATAGTCTTGCCGTATCAAACGGAAAATTAGCAGCGGCAATTGAAGCAAAAGTGAAGCAGAGTCCTGGGAAGTGTGTTGTCTTCAATACGAGTGATTTAACAGAAATCAAACAAATCACCGTAGGGGCATTGCCTGATATGGTCACGTTTTCACCGGATGGTAATTTAATTTTGACGGCAAATGAAGGCGAACCTTCAGAAGACTATTTGACGGATCCAGAAGGAAGTATATCGATTATCAATGTGGCAGCAGGCTATTCGGTAAAAACGTTAAATTTTGCTGGTTTTGAATCCTATGCAGCCATTTTGAAGAAGAAAGGGTTGCGTGTTTTTGGACCGAAAGCAACGCTTGTTAAGGATATTGAACCTGAGTATATCACCGTTTCGGATGATTCTAAGACGGCTTGGGTTACTTTGCAAGAAAACAATGCCATTGCTAAAGTAGATCTAAATCTTCAAGCGATAACGGATGTATTCCCACTTGGATTTAAAGATTATGGCACGGGAAATAATGCCTTTGACTTTTCTGATAAAGATTCAAAAGTTGGATTTGGAGCTTATGCAAGAGTAAAAGGTATTTACATGCCTGATGCGATTGCGGTACTTGAAAAAGAAGGAGTTCCCTATTTGTTTACTGCAAACGAAGGGGATGCGCGGGAATATACGGCATATGCTGAAGTTAAACGCGTCAAGGATTTGACTTTGGATTATGCCAATTTCCCAATGGGGTCATCATTAAAGGCAGATGCGGTTTTGGGCCGATTAAATGTAACAACAACCTTAGGCGATTCGGATGGAGATGGCGATTTTGATGAATTATATTCATTAGGAGCTCGCTCGATGTCGGTTTGGAATGGCTTAACGGGTGTACAAATCTATGACACTCAAAATGAAGTTGATCAACGATCTATTTTGGCTGGTCTTTACGATGATGCTCGTTCGGATGATAAAGGTTCGGAACCCGAGGGAATTACGATAGGAAAAATAGGGAATCGTAATTACGCTTTTTTAGGGTGTGAAAGGACAGATGCATTACAGATTTATGATGTAACCAATCCGCGATATCCTTCCTTCATCATGACCTTGAAAACCGGCGATGCGCCAGAAGGTGTGTTGTTTATTTCTGCAGAAAAAAGTCCGACGGGGAAGCCAATGATTATCGTTTCCTCAGAAAATGATGGACAAGTCAAATTTTATTCATTGTAATTTAAAAACAAATACTTGTGAAAAAGTTATTTAACGTAGTTGTTTTTGCTTTAGCTGTATTTTCCCAAGGGAACATGCATGCGCAAGGCATTCAAGGAAAATTAATATCAGCAGAAGGGGCGCTTCCCGGTGCTACCGTTCGTGTGAAAGGGTCAAATTTGGCATCCATTTCAAATGAAAATGGGGATTTTCGATTAATGCTTTCTAAAGTGGGAAAGTTGGATTTACAGTTTTCTTTTATTGGATACGAAAATTTAGACACGACAATTTTGCTTTCGGGTTCTATGCTTTCAATGGGTACAATTAGTTTAAAACCAGCTAATAGTACCTTGGGGGAGGTAATTGTCAAGGGATTTGTTGCTGGATCTCAATCGAAAGCCTATTCAATTAAGCGGAATGCCATTGCCATTATGGATGTGGTGGTGGCTGATGCTATTGGAAAATTACCTGATCGAAATGCTGCAGAGGCAATTCAACGTATTCAAGGGGTTGCTGTGGCGCGCTATCATGGTGAGGCTGATCAGGCGACAGTACGTGGAACGCCATTCTCATGGACATCGACCTTATTTAATGGTAGCCGATTGCCCTCAGCCTCTGTTTATGGTACTCGAGCCTCGATTTTAGATGCAGTACCTTCTGAGATGATTCAACGGGTAGAAGTTTCCAAGGCTATCACACCAGATATGGAAGCCGATGCGATTGGCGGATCGATTAACTTTGTTACAAAAACGGCTCCGGCAAAGCGGGTACTTAATGTAAGTGCCGCGGGAGGATATAATGCATTTTCTCAAAATGGTTCGACAAATGGTTCATTAACATTTGGCGATCGTTTTTTTAATGGGAAGTTAGGCCTTGTTGTGACTGGCGCATTTTGGGATCGGAACTGGGGAACTGATTCGTATGATGTTTCCTACAATACGGGTTCTGCGGTAGCTATGGATCGCACATCCATTAATAGTATCATGTTTAAGCGTTACATGGGGAAACGTCAAACTTTTGGTTTAACGTATGGTGTTGAATATAAATTCAATAATAATCATAAGATTTTTTCTCGCGGATTGTGGGACAAATTTAATGATATTAGACCCGTACATGAGTCATATGTGGACTATACAAACAAACGTTACCAATATAATTATCGCTATTCGCATTATCAAACAGCTTTGAATGGCTTTGAATTAGGTGGGGAGCATTATTTTGGGGAGAAACTCAAAGTGGATTGGTTGGCATCTAATTATGAAGCTCGATTTTTTTTGGAGACCCCTCCAACCAATGGCACGAAAGGTCTACCTATTGCAACCTTCCGCCAAAAAATTAATGGAGGATTTATAGGGTTGTCTTCGAATGGAAAGAAATATTGGAATTTTGACGCTCCAGATGGAATTGGTCAAGACCCATTGATGTTTGATCCCATGCTTGGAGATGCCAATGAAAAAATGGATCCTACCAAACTGACTTTACAGCAATTGGTTATTTACGGTCTAGATACGGAGGAAGCGGATCAGAATTTACAGGTAAATGTTACTCATGAGACAAGTGCTAAATTAAAATTAAAAGGGGGAGTAAAGTATCGGAATAAAAATAGGGATGCGGCTTTCGGTTCAACAGCAGTCTTTATTCCAAATGCAGCACTCGGAGTACCCAATTCGCCTGCATTGCTAAGTTTAGCTTCTTTGCCAAGGGAAGAATTTCCACTCGGTGCGGGTTATTTCACGCCTATGACCCTAGATTATTCTGCTTTTATCATGAATCCGCTGACTCCTCAAGGATTATTTGACTTGTATGCGCCAAATTCATTGACTACCAATGGCATGAGGGATGTATCTCCTGCCTCTAATGCAACCGTAAAATACAAGGCAAATGAGTCTGTTTTTTCAGCGTATATGATGGCTGAATACAAGCCTAGCAACGCGTTAACATTAATTGGAGGGGTACGTTCGGAAACAACCTCACTATCATTGGATGGAAATAAATTGTCAACTTCTCGTGTGGGTTCCACATCAACAACGAGTATATCACCCATAACACAGTCGACAACTTATACTAATTTATTGCCCATGTTTCACGCAAAGGTTGCTTTAAACGAAAAGTCTAATTTACGTCTAGCTTATACAAGTACCTTTTCTCGGGCTAATTTTTCGGACCTAAATCCAGGTGAAAACGTAGATATGACACAAGCAATTCCGACAATTACACGCGGAAACACGGGATTGAAGCCTACGCGTGCTAATAATTTTGATTTAATGTATGAACATTATTTTGACAATTTGGGTATTGTGTCGGGGGGTGTATTTTATAAGCAATTGAAGGATATCATATTTTCCAATCGAAGCATAGAAAACATCGGTGGGCAAAACTATGTATTGACGCAAGCAACCAATATTTCAAATGGGCATTTACTCGGTTTTGAAATTGGCATCAATAAACGGCTATCCTTTTTGCCAGGCTTTTTGGGAGGCTTAGGTTTTGAGGCTAACTACACTAACATTCAAAGTGAAGCATCTGTGCCTGTAATTGGAACAACGCGTTTTGATAAAACCGCCCTACCTAATCAGTCTAAACATTTGTATAATGTGATTCTGTTCTATGAGCGGAATGGTTTGATGTTACGATTAGCAGGTAATTATCGAGGAGCTTCTTTGGAGACAATCAATCAAGCCTTGGGAAAAGATTTTTATACTTACACAGGTAAAAATTTTACATTAGATGCATCTGCAAGTATTCAGGTTAGTAAACGGATTAAGGCGTTTGTTGAGTTGAATAATTTGACAAACGAGCCACTGAAAACCTATTTAGGAGATGAGCGACGCGTAACGATGATGGAGTGGTATGCAAGTAGGGGTCAAGGTGGTATTCGTTGGGAATTATTTTAATTAAATAATGATGAAAAGATTATTGTTTTTCGTGGCGATGGTAATCGCCACGATTTCAAATGCACAGGTTGCAGATAGTTTACAACGCAAAGTTGTATTGCAGGGAGCCCAAAATTTTCGGGATATAGGTGGCTATAAAACGAAGGGGGGGAAGCTAGTCCGGTGGGGTCAGATATATCGCTCTGCTGACATTAGTAAATTGACAGATCAAGATTTGTCAAAATTGGAGTCACTGCATTTGGCTGTAGTTTGTGATTTGCGTGGCCCCTCGGAAATTAAAAATAGTCCAGATCGACTGCCGCAGGGTGCGAACTATTTGAATCTGCCCGCTGGAAGTGAGAATTTGCCCTCAACGATGCGTTTTGGTCAATTGAACACGGATTCATTGATGCTTTCGATGTATTCTAATACGAGTTTTCTGAAAGCCAAGTATAAACCCATGTTCGATCAACTGTTAGCTTTACCAGAGGATAAAGCGCTGATGTTTCATTGTACAGCCGGAAAAGATCGAACGGGCATTGGTGCGGCGTTAGTTTTATCGGCATTGGGGGTGGATGAACAACTAATTTTGGAAGATTACCAAGCAACGAATTATTACTGGAAAGAAACGCAAGAGAAGATGACCAAAATGTTGGTACAATCGGGGATGCGTGAAGACAAGGTGAGAGCGATGTTAGGAGCGAAACGGAACTACTTGGAAATTTTTTTAGCGTCGATTAATAAACAATATGGTTCGATGGACAACTTCCTGAAAGTGGAAATTGGATTAACAGATAACGATAAAAATTCACTGTGGAATCGTTTTGTTCAATAGTTTGACATTCAATATATATTCAAAAAGCAGCTTTCAAGCTGCTTTTTGAATTATTGGGGATGTTCAATAAATATTTATTTGGTCGGGAAGTTTTGCAAAAAATGACTAACAATTTCTTAACATTGCAAATCCTTTGTAAGGCTTAATTAAAGTACAATTATCACCAATATAAATTCCTGATATGTTCGGACTCGATCCAACTCTTCTATTTTTGTTATTCTTCTGCTTATTTGCGGCATGTGCTTTCGAATTTGTAAATGGATTTCATGATACAGCTAATGCTGTGGCAACCGTTATTTATACACATTCATTGAAGCCAACGCAGGCGGTAGTTTGGTCGGGTTTTATGAACTTTTTAGGTCTATTAACTGGAGGAGTAGGTGTGACTATGAGTATTATTGGTTTACTGCCTACGGAACTTCTCATCGATGCTAATGTCTATCATTCGATGGCTATGGCACTTTCCTTATTGATTTCGGCTATTTTATGGAATTTGGGAACTTGGTATTTAGGTATTCCAGCATCGAGTTCGCATACCTTGATTGGTTCTATTATTGGAATTGGAGTGGGGCATGCTTTATTGCCAGAAAATTCGAATAAGGGCAATTCTGCGATCAATTGGGATAAGGCAATCGAAATTGGACAAGCCTTATTGCTTTCACCATTATTTGGGTTTGCCGCCGCTATCATTTTAATGTATATCTTGAAGAAGTCGATACAAAATAAAGCAATTTTCAAAGAGCCTAAGAAAAATACTCCCCCGCCTTTGTGGATTCGTGCGATATTGGTAACAACATGTACCTTGGTATCTTTCTTTCACGGTCGGAATGATGGACAGAAAGGTATTGGCTTAGTGATGGTTATTTTAATTGCTTTCTTACCTGGCTACTTTGCCGTTAATACAAAATTGGACCTTGTGGAAGTGAAAACAAGCTTGCATCAGGTAAGAAAAATTGTTTCGAAAATTGATACAGTGCCTTTGTCAAATAAGGAAGTGGAAAGTTATCACAAAATATTAAAAGCTGGAGATGAGTTAAATCTGATTCTAGTTGACGGATTGACAACTGCAAAATTATCAGTTGACCAGAAATTTCAAATTCGTAAGGCTGCCTTAACAATTAATAAACATACTAAAAAGTTAATTGAGAGTGAATCAGTGGCTTTGTCGGTAATCGATTTAAATGCCCTAAAAAAGGCAACAGCTGGGAAAAAGGCGCCATTCTTTAGTTTTGGATCAACTTCTTCGAGTGGTATTGCCGGAGTTACGGATTTTGCACCTGCTTGGGTGATGTGGCTCGTAGCGCTATCCTTAGGTTTAGGTACGATGGTTGGCTGGAAGCGCATCGTTGTGACAATTGGTGAGAAAATTGGGAAGAATCACTTGACCTATGCACAGGGCGCCTCTGCTGAATTAATCGCATCCTTAACTATTGGATTAGCAACGGCTTACAAATGGCCTGTAAGTACGACACACGTATTATCTTCAGGTATTGCTGGAACGATGGTTGCCAATCGTGGTATTAAAAATTTACAAGGTGGAACTGTTAAAAGTATTGTCATGGCTTGGGTGTTAACCTTGCCTATCACAATCATATTGTCAGCAACATTATTCGTTTTATTCCGCTGGATTACGGGATAAACTTATGGGACTTTTTTCATTTATTAGGCGTAGTCGATTTATTGGCCTTTTTTGTGTTGAGTTTACTTCTTAATATTTCGATTATATTCTCTTAACAATTCCTTAACACAGGAATTGTGAGTGCGAATTACCTTTGCACTCGTTAAAACAACCAATATAAAAAATGTACAATTTTAGCAAGTCGGCAATTGCGCTGATGATGATCATGTTAGCCATTTTTGCATTCGATGCAAACGCGCAGATCACAACTTCAACCGTAAGTGGTAAAGTGAAAGACGCCAAAGGAGAAGAAATCCCTGGTGCAAACGTCGTTTTGGTGCATACCCCTACCGGAACGCGTTATGGTGTAGCTACGCAATTAGATGGAAATTTCGTATTAGCCAACATGAATCCTGGCGGTCCTTATACCTTGACGGTTTCATTCGTAGGTTATCAAACATTTAAAGCTGAAAACTTAAACTTGACTTTGGGAGCAAATCCAAATGTGAATGTGATCATTTCAGAAGAAACGACTACGTTGACAGAAGTTGTTGTGAAGGCAGATAAAGGAGGTACACGGACAGGTTCAGTGACGACAATCAGTGAAACGGCAATCAAAGCAGTTCCTACTTTGAATCGTAGTTTAACCGATATGACACGTTTGACTCCTCAAGGTAGTTCGAGTAATTCATTTGCAGGTACCAACTTCCGGTATAACAACGTGACAGTTGACGGAACTATTAACAACGACGCGATTGGTTTTAGTCCATCTTTAGGAGGTCAATCAGGAACCTCAGGTATGCCAGGATCAAGTACACGTACGAATCCTATTTCTTTGGATGCGATTCAAGATGTTCAGGTATATGTAGCTCCTTACGATGTGAAAATCGGAAACTTTACAGGTGGTTCTATCAATGCGGTGACGCGAACAGGAACAAACCAAGTAAAAGGTTCTGTTTATGGATACGGACGTAATGCATTTTTAACAGGTCCCAATAATGCGGGAGACGGCGCTGCGATTCCGAGCGGATATTCTGATTATCAAACGGGTCTCCGTTTGGGATTACCTTTGATTAAGAACAAATTATTCTTATTTACCAACGAGGAAATTACTCGTCGCAACGAGCCTTTGTTCTATAAAGCGGGCGATAAAGGTGGGATTATCGATGAGGCTACAGCGAATCAAATTTCATCATTCTTAAAATCAAATTACGGATTTGATGCTGGGGCATTTGGAGATTACTCCATTTACTCGAAAAGCACAAAGTTCTTTAATCGTTTGGATTGGAATATATCGGATAAGCACCAATTGTCTATTCGTAATAGCTATGTTATTTCAGAAGCTACTAATCTAGAGCGTGATGCGGCCAATTTCCGTTTTGGTTCGATGGACTTCAAACAACACAATCAAACAAACTCAACGGTTGCGGAATTAAAAAGTCATTTTGGTAGTGCTTCGAATAGTTTGATTTTAGGTTTCTCAGATATTCAAGATTATCGTACGCCTTCTAGCTCAAATTTTGCTTTCCCACAAGTGGAAATCGCATCAAATGGCGGAACAATTTTTTTAGGAAATGAACGCGAGGCGACCGTGTTTAACATGAAGCAAAAAACGTTTGAATTCACAGATAACTTCACGTGGTTCAAAGGAGATCATACCTTTTTGGTGGGAACGCACAATGAGCTATACAACATCAACTATGGTTTCGTGAATTCATGGAATGGACGTGTGTCTTATAAAAGCGTAGCTGATTTCTTAGCTTCTAATGTGAACCGTGTGCGTGGATCTTATAGCTTCACAAACAACGATCGTGATTACATCTACAACAATCCGTATGCAACATTTAATGTAGGATTGTACAGTGTTTATGCACAAGATGAAATTCAAGTGAATGAGAATTTCAAATTGTCTCCTGGTATTCGTTTTGACTTAGCTAGCACAGACGCTCCTAACTTAAGTTCGAAATTGGCTAGTACTCCTACAGATGTGAATGCTGGTACAACTTATACAGCAGCAACTCCATTAAATAAAGTGAGCAATTCTATCTTTGGACAAATCTTATTCTCGCCACGTTTAGGATTCAATTACGATGTGAACGGTGATCGCTCGACGATCGTTCGCGGAGGAACAGGTATTTTCACGGGTCGTATTCCTTTTGCTTGGTTAGGTTATGCCTTCTACAATGATGGTGTTGGTTACGGAGCCTTTGACGTGAATAACGTAGCGGGTAAGAACGTAGGAGATGTGTTGAAAGACGGGGCAAAAACGTTTGCCTTCAACAATGGTCAAAAGAGTTTGACGCAAGTAGATGCAATGGCCAATAACTTCAAAATGCCACAGGTTTGGAGAAGTAGTTTAGCGATTGATAAAACCATCAACGGATACAAGATTACGTTGGAAGGTATTTACACTAAGACCTTATCTGACTTGAAATTCCAAATGGTTAACTTGAAAGATTCTGTGAAGTACTACAGCTACGATACGCAACGTCAAATGCCTATTTACTTGTCGGGCGGTGCTACAGGTCAGAAATTGAATACTTCGTTCTCAAATGCTTACGAATTAGCAAACACGTCTGAAGGTCACAGGTTTAGCTTAACGGCTCAGGTAACAAAATCATATGATTTCGGATTTAACTTCATGGCTGCTTACACTTATGGCCAAAGTTATGACTTAACCAATGGTATTCGTAACTCGATGGAATCAAACTGGCAATTGAACCAGTCCTTGAATCCAAACAATCCGACATTAGCCTATTCAAATTTTGATATTCGTCACCGCATCATCGGTCAGTTTGGGTATACGTTCAACTGGAAGAAAGCTGGAGCAACGACAATTTCAGGTGTGTTCTCTGCACAATCAGGAGCGCCGTTTACATGGGGGTTTGTGAACAGTACGATTGCCAATACGCCACAAGCGGCTGGTTTAGCTTATGTATTTAAAGATGCTACGGAGGCAGAACGTTATTTTGTTTCAGATTCTAAATTAGGCTCAGCCGCGACACAAGCACAAGCTTTCATGGATTTCGTGAATGGCGATGCGTATTTGAAAACTCGCAAAGGTGATTTCACTGAACGTAACGGTGGTCGTACACCTTGGAATGCAACAGTGGACATGAAAATTTCACATGCCATCAAAGTGTCTAACGGGCACGAATTACAATTCTCATTGGATATCATCAATGCAACGAATTTGATTAACAAGGATTGGGGAAGACTTTATTTTTCGCCAAATACATTTAACTCAACAGCTAGCTTAGGTTTATCTCGTGTTAATTCGGGTACAGCTGCTGATCCAATTTACAAGTTTGCAGTACCTACGACACCTTACTCAATTGACCAATTGGGTTCAAGATGGCAGATGCAAGCAGGTGCTCGCTATACATTCTAGTAACATCTTGTCTTACATGAAAAAGCCGAAGGAAAATCCTTCGGCTTTTTTTGTATTCTACTTCATCTTTTATTTTACTAATTTCCAAGAGCATATTATTCATTTTTCTTGGGATTCAAATATTAAATTTTTACCAACTTGTAGATAAGCCCCCTTCAT
>DKIP01000040.1:0-9738 GCA_002454335.1 Cytophagaceae bacterium UBA6715
TGCATTTGGGTTTTCCAAATGCCAAAACGTCACGTGAACGCGAGCGAGTCCTGATTGATTGGCTTTCTCATATTCAGGAAGATGTGAGTGATTTGTTTTTGCTAGGGGATATCTTCGATTTCTGGTTTGAGTACAAACAAGTCGTTCCCAAAGGTTTCGTTCGTTTTATTGGTGCGCTCGCCTCATTGGCCGACCAAGGAGTTCGTTTGCATGTTTTTGTGGGGAATCATGATTTGTGGATGAAGGATTATTTTGAGCAAGAATTAGGGGCAATTATCTATCGGGAGGCCACTGATTTCGAGTTTCAATTCTCGGATAAACGTATTCGTATTTACATGGGGCACGGTGATGGCATGGGGCCTGGCGACTATGGCTATAAGCTGTTGAAAAAGGTTTTTGTGAATCCTATCGCACAGTTTCTTTTTGGCTGGTTACATCCTGATTTAGGTGTACGTTTGGCTCATGCTTGGTCGGGGACGCGAAAAACCTCAACGATTAAAGCGGGTGAAGTTCCTTTTGATCCGGAAACGGATTTTATCTTATCTGCTGTACGAGATCGTTATGCGATCGATCATCAGTTGGATCGTGGGGTTTTGGCCTATGTTTTTGGACATCGCCATCATCCGATTGCTATGCCACTTGGCGATTGTGCCACCTATTACAATTTGGGTGACTGGTTTTCTCCGGCCTACAAGCATGCTTATGTGCTAAAAATTACAGAAAACGGCCTTGATTTTGCACTTTTTCAGCCAAAGTCCTGATTTTTCTGTGTATCTTCATAGCACATTTTGTTAACCAATCGTATTATGTCTCAATTTCACACACGTTTAGAAGTTATGTCTGAGCTAGCCAAAAACATGGATGGCTACATGAAGGATTTTTTGAATCCGATTGACTCCAACTGGCAGCCAGCCGATATGCTTCCTGATTCGACAAAGGATAATTTCTTTGAAGAAGTGAAATTGTTGCAAGAAGCAGCTAACGAATTGCCTTATGATTATTGGGCAGTTTTGATTGGAGATACGATTACGGAGGAGGCATTGCCAACGTACGAGTCGTGGTTATTAGGTATGGAAACGGTGGATCATTTAGACCAGGAAAATGGTTGGGTTAAATGGATTCGCAGTTGGACTGCAGAAGAGAATCGTCACGGAAATCTACTGGGAACTTACTTGTACTTATCCGGTAAAGTTGACATGCGTGCTGTTGCGGTTTCTACACAGTATTTAATTGCAGATGGATTTGATATCGGTACTTCATCTGACCCATATCGGAATTTTGTGTATACTTCATTTCAAGAGTGGGCTACGAATATTTCCCACCGTAGAACAGCATCTTTAGCCAAGCAACACGGGAATTCGAATTTGTCTCGTATGTGTGCGCAAATTGCGGCGGATGAGTTACGTCATGCCAAAGCATACAAGGCTTTTGTAGCTGAGATTTTCAAATTAGATCCTTCCGAAATGATGTTGGCTTTCGCTGATATGATGAAGAAGAAGATTGTAATGCCGGCGCATTTCTTGCGTGAAATGAATGGAGCGAAGAGTTCTTTGTTTGACCATTTCTCGGATGCAGCTCAACGTATTGGAGTTTATACAACCGCTGATTATACAACGATTATGCGAGGTTTGATTCAGGATTGGAATTTGGAAAGTGTACGAGGATTGAATGATCAGGCGGAAAAAGCACGTGACTATGTGATTGGATTGCCGGCGCGTTTAGAGCGTTTAGCGGAACGTGTTAAGGTACCAGAATTAGCTTATCCATTTAGCTGGATCGTTTAATTTATGCCCCAAAAATTATCGTTGGATGAGCTAAATCGGCTCGATGTATCAGCTTATAAATCAGCTGAAAAATTTCCTTTCGTTTTTGTGTTGGATGATATCCGTAGCATGAACAACATTGGTTCTGCATTTCGTACGGCTGATGCATTTCGTTGTGCGCATGTATATTTGGTTGGAATTACAGCACAGCCGCCACATCGGGAAATCAGTAAAACGGCATTGGGTGCTGATGAATCTGTTGATTGGACTTATTTTGAAACGGCAGAAGCCTGTCATGAATCTTTAAAAGCTCAGGGTTATCAAGTCTATTGTGTCGAACAAGTAGATCAGTCGATTTCTTTGAAGGATTTTCAACCAGAAGGAGGTCAGAAATATGCTTTTGTCTTCGGAAATGAAGTATTTGGGGTGAATGATTACTGGATTGAGGCTGCTGCTGCTAGTTTAGAGATTCCGCAATTTGGGACAAAGCATTCTTTAAATGTTTCCGTAACGATGGGCGTAGTTGCTTGGGATTTCGTCTCTAAATCGCAGCTTTAGGCCTTCCAATATTAAATTTTTCTGTTTCCTTGAAAACTTAACACGGATAAATTTCTTCTTGTTAAATGTTTCCATAGATTTATCTAAAATTTAATAATTACATAATGAGCAGCGACAAAAAAACATTATCAAATCAATTATCGGCATTATTATTGCCAAAATTGAAAGGACTTTCAGAAAAGAATGCCAAAAAGGTATTAGCAACGGTTGAAAAATCAGTCGGTGATATTGCAAAAAAATATGTAAAGTTGGTACAAGAACAAGAAAAAGAAGCCGCGAAGGCGAAAGAAAAGGCAGAAAAAGCAAGGAAAAAGGCACAAGAGAAGGAAGCAAAGAAAAAGGCGAAGCTGGCAAAAAAAGCTGCTGAGATTAAGCAAGTTGCTCAGTTGATGGCAAAGGATGCGGCGCCTGCTGCGCCCAAATCAGTTGCTAAGGCACCGGCTAAACCGAAGGCTAAAGTGATTAAGAAATAAGGAGCATTCATCCTAATTATATGGCGTTCATCCCAATATCAGTTTGGGGTGGACGCTTTTTTTTATCTTTGAATATTCATTATATACGATAGCTATGTTATTATCTATTCGCCACTTAGAGAAGCGTTATGCCGATCATGTGGCCTTAAACGATGTGAGCTTAGAGATTCCTAAAGGGAAGATTTTTGGTTTACTAGGTCCTAATGGGGCAGGGAAGACATCCTTAATTCGAATTATCACACAGATTACTGGGCCTGATGCAGGAGAAATCTATTTTGATGGAGAGCGCTTACGATTAGCCCATGTAGATCAAATAGGGTATTTGCCTGAAGAGCGTGGCCTGTATAAGAAGATGAAGGTGGGTGAGCAGTTGTTGTATTTGGCTCAATTGAAGGGGATGCGCAAAGAGGAAGCCATTTCGAAATTGAAGGAGTGGTTTATTCGTTTGGATATCAAGGAATGGTGGAATAAGCCTGTTGATGATTTGTCAAAAGGGATGCAGCAAAAGACGCAATTTATCGCGACAGTCGTGCATGAGCCTAAATTACTGATCTTGGATGAGCCATTTTCTGGCTTTGATCCGATTAATGCCAATATGCTGAAGGATGAGATTTTAGGCATTAAGGAGCGTGGGACAACCGTTTTGTTTTCAACGCATCGCATGGATTCTGTGGAGGAATTGTGTGATGAAATTGCACTGATCAATCACGCGCAAGTAGTTTTGTCAGGGAATAAAGATGAGGTGCAGAACCGATATAAAAAAAATCAATTTGCAATTCGATTTGAGGGAGAATTGGGCTCGATCCCTGGGATTGAGGTGGTTTCAACTCAACCGGGGCACGCAATTTTGCGGTTTTTGGAGGGCTTAGGAACCAATGAAGCGATTGCCAATATCATTCAGCATGTACGATTATTGGAATTCAAAGAAGTGATCCCTTCCTTCAATGATATTTTTATTCAAGTAGTAAGTGAAACCAATTGATATGAATAAGATTTTACTCGTCATCCAGCGTGAATATGTGACACGTGTGTTGAAGAAATCCTTTTGGATTTCATCTTTATTAGCGCCTGTTTTAATTACGGCGATTTATGCGATTCCTATTTGGCTAGCCATGAAGGAAAAGGAGCAGAAACAGATTGCCATTTTTGATCCAAGTCATTTGTTGAAATCGACGGACTTGCAAGATAAGGAGTTGGTTTTCACTTTCACCAATATACCTGAGCAGGCCTATAAGAAGCAATTTGCTAAGGCTGGATATGATGCTTTTGTAAGTATTCCCGTAGATGTGCTGGCTAATCCGAAAGGCGTACATATTTATTCCTCGAAGAATATAGGGTTAACCTTAAAGGAATCGGTGGAGCGTTTAATTCAGAATAAAGTGCGGCAGGAATTGATGTTTAAGGCTGGTATTTCTGAAAAAATTTATGAGGATACGCAGGTTAATATTGATAGCGAAACGATAACCGTTTCGGAAAATGGGGGAGAGACAAGTTCGAGTTCTGCTGGGGCGATGATTTTGGCAGGTATTATGGGCTTGATTTTATATGTGACACTATTGCTTTATGGCTCTCAGGTGATGAATGGGGTGATTGAGGAAAAGAGTAGTCGGATTATTGAGGTGATTATTTCTTCTGTGAAGCCTTACCAATTGATGTTAGGTAAGATTATAGGGGTAGGTCTTGTGGGCCTGACGCAATTCGTATTGTGGATTGTATTGACGATAGGTTTGACACAAGTCACAGGTAAACTATATGCATCCAAAACCAAGGCATTTACCCAGATGACCCAAGTGGAACATGGGAATGCGACGGATGATGTGGCTAAAGCCATGCAAGATTCACCGATGGGTGAGGTGACTAAAGTGCTTGAAAGTACGAATATTCCCTTGATTCTAGTGGCCTTTTTGTTCTATTTTTTCGTTGGGTATTTGTTATATAGCTCCTTGTTTGCGGCCATTGGATCGGCGGTGGAAAGTGCAACGGAAGCCCAGCAATTCACATTCATTGTCATGATACCGATTATTGTGTCGTTTTTGATGGCGCAATATACAATGCAGGATCCGGACAGTACGATTGCTTTTTGGGCCTCTATGATTCCGTTTACATCTCCAATTAACATGATGGTTCGTTTGCCTTATGGTGTACCTATGTGGGAATTAGCTCTCTCGATGGGTTTATTGGTATGTGGATTTTTAGCTTGCAGCTGGATTTCTGCTCGCATATACCGTGTAGGTATCTTAATGTATGGCAAAAAAGCCACTTGGAGAGAGTTGTCCAAATGGCTTTTTTATAAAGGGTAATTAGGTATTTAGCCATCTGTCTAATTCTTCTGAATTGAATCCAGCGATGATACGTTTCCCATCAGTTATGATGGGGCGTTTGATCGCTGAATTTTTTTCTAATAAAAAGGCAATAGCTTCGTTTTGTTTGTTAAGTGTAGCTTTAGTTTCGTCGGGTAATTGTCGGTAGGTAGACCCCTGCTTATTCAAGACCTTTTCAAGCCCTAATTTGTCGATAAATCCTTGTAGAATCGTTGACGAAATCCCTTCTTTTTTGTAATTGTGAAAGGTATATTCGATGCCTTTAGCTTGTAGAAATTCAAAGGTTTTTTTCATCGTATTGCAAGCGGGAATTCCGTAGATCGTAATCATATAATTTTTATTTAATTTCTTTCCCACCTTGTTGGTTTTGGTGGTATTTTTGTGGATTGCTTACAAAAATAATACAAATAGCCATTATGGAATATAGAATTGAAAAAGATACCATGGGCAAGGTGAAAGTACCTGCACATGTATATTGGGGCGCACAAACGCAGCGTTCGATTGAGAACTTCCCGATTGCTCAAGATATCAATAAGATGCCTAAGGAAATTATTCGGGCATTTGCCTATTTAAAAAAGGCGGCAGCGATCACAAATTTTGAGGCTGGTGTATTGGATGAAGCAAAGAAAAACCTAATTGCGCAGGTTTGTGATGAGATTTTAGCGGGACAATGGGCAGATCAATTTCCGTTAGTCGTTTGGCAGACGGGTTCGGGTACGCAGTCCAACATGAATTGTAATGAAGTGATTGCATACCGTGCGCATGTTATTCAAGGGGGAGATTTGATGGATGAGCAGAAATTTGTTCACCCCAATGATGATGTGAATAAGTCTCAATCGTCAAATGACACCTTTCCAACGGCGATGCACATTGCGGCATATCAAGCATTGATGGAGGTTACAATCCCTGGAATTACTAAATTACGTGATACCTTAGACGCGAAAGCAAAAGCTTTTAAAAACGTCGTTAAAATTGGTCGTACACACTTCATGGATGCAACTCCTTTAACATTAGGTCAAGAATTCTCAGGCTATGTATCTCAATTAAATCATGGTTTAAAAGCAATTAACAATTGCTTGGATCACTTGGCGGAATTAGCGCTAGGAGGGACGGCAGTTGGAACTGGAATTAACACACCCACAGGCTATTCTGAAAACGTAGCGAAGCATATCGCAACATTGACTGGATTACCCTTTAGAACGGCTGAAAACAAGTTTGAAGCCTTAGCGGCACACGATGCCATTGTGGAAGCTCATGGTGCGCTAAAAACTGTAGCTGTTAGCTTGATGAAGATCGGTAATGATGTACGTATGTTGTCATCTGGACCACGTTCAGGAATTGGGGAAATCTACATTCCAGATAATGAACCTGGTTCATCGATTATGCCAGGAAAGGTTAATCCGACACAATGTGAAGCAATGACTATGGTTGCAGCCCAGGTATTAGGGAATGATGTAGCAATTAATATCGGTGGAGCTTCAGGTCATTTTGAATTGAACGTGTTTAAACCTGTGATGATTTATAACTTCTTACACTCGGCTCGCTTAATTGGAGACGTATGTGTAGCGTTTAACGATAAGTGTGCCGTAGGTATTGAACCTTTACACGAAAACATCGCTAAGCACGTAAATAACTCATTGATGCTTGTAACAGCCTTAAATACCAAGATTGGTTACTACAAAGCAGCGGAAATCGCTCAAACAGCACATAAAAATGGATCTACGTTGAAAGAAACAGCTATTGCGTTGGGTTATTTAACTGCAGAAGAGTTTGATGCTTGGGTTCGCCCTGAGAATATGGTAGGTGAGATCAATGTATAAGTAAGGAAAAAATACGCGATTCTCGCGGCCTAGCCACTAAAAAGCCTCATGCATTGCGTATGGGGCTTTTTTATGCCATTTCGCGTAATTCAACCGTGTAAAAGGTATTGGGAAAGGGAAAACTTTCTGCAACACGTGTTGCTTCTTCCCAGGATGACATGATCAGTGTGATGACTTGTGAGATTTCTCCGCCATCAATAAGTTGAACTATCTTTTGTTCAATTTTCCCACTTGCTCCTAGGTACAAGGTTTGTCCCGAAAATTTCTGGTAGAGCATGTCTTGGTATTGTTCTTTGATGGATTTTAACCACGTGCGAATTTGCTCCAATTCTTCGGTGGAGGCAAGGCTGTTTGCTCCTGAAATTCCCTCTACTGGGCCACGAATAATGATCACAAATCGTTTCATAAAAATTGTATTATTCTAATTAAAATTCACTTTGAAATTTATCAAATGGATTTTCTATTTTGACTTTTGGCGCCCTTACAACACGTTCCTTTGGGGCGGGTTTTGCTACCGGATTGGTCGGCGGGAGCAAGGGATTGAGCCAGGCTGCCAACTGACTCAAGGCTTCTTTTTCAAGTGCATAGTAAATGAAGACTCCGTTTCTTCGAGTCGTCACAAGGCCAGCTTCTTTTAATACAGATAAGTGTCGGGAAATGGTGGGAGCGGCATAGTCGAATTGATCAAAAATACTGCTCGCTGGCATTTCACCATCTTTGAGCATCTCAATGATCTTACGCCGTGACTCATCACCTATTGCCTTACTTATCGCCTCGATTGTCATATATTGATTACTTATTTAGCTAAATTAATGTATTCCTTGAAGAATACAAAATCAAATGCTGTAGCGCGCATGGATAGCTAATTAGTCGTTCCACTAATTGTTTAGCGTTATTGCTAATTTAATTTAGTTTTTTTGCTAATTAATTAGATAAGCAGGTAAATATAATTAGCATTTGTGCTAATTTGTTTATCTTGTATACTTTGATTATAAGCCGATGGTTGATTATTGTTGTTACTTCAAGTTAAGGTAGGTTGGTAAAAACTATTTATGTGGTTGTTTGTGTTCGAGGCAAAAAAATAGCCACTTTATCGTATTCAAGTGGCTAGTGCTTTTGGGTCTGATAATTGCTACGATTATTACTCGCGTATATAGATTCGTTTGACGCGTGAAGAGATACTTGTCATCATTTCGTAAGGGATGGTTTGTGCAGATTTGGCTAATTGCCCCAATTGTATTTTTCCTCCAAATACGATGGCTTCATCTCCCTCCTTGATTCCTTTGATTTTACTGACATCCACCATGCACATGTCCATGCAAATGCTTCCGATGGTAGGGCACAGTTGGCCGTGAATTTCAAAGACTCCTTGGCCATTTCCTAAGGCCCGACTATATCCATCTGCATAGCCAATTGCTAGGGTAGCAATCTTTCCATCTTCTTCGAATTGTCCAATTCTTCCGTAGCCAACTGTTTCACCTTTTGCTACATTTTTTATCTGGGATATGAATGTTTTGAGAGTTAATACGTTTTCTAATGCATTTTTTTCGACCGAATTGCCTGATATTCCATACATACTGATGCCCAATCGGACCATATCTAGGTGTGCTTCAGGGTAATTTTGGATCGCTGCCGAGTTGGCAATATGCCAGAGTGGCTTATAACCTAATCGATCGCTAATCGCTTGTGCAGCTTCTTTGAATTGATTGATTTGGTATAGTGTAAATTCTTTATGTTTCGGGTTTTCTGAGGCCGCTAAATGGCTTAAAATACTCACAACCCAGAGTTGGGGCATTTGATTGAGTTCATCCATGAGTTTGGGTATATCACTCATCTCAAAACCGAGTCGTTTCATGCCCGTATCCAATTTGATATGGATCTTGATATTTTTGTTTTGATTCGTGCTATATTCATCAATGGCGGCCAATAAACTGAAATTGTATATTTCAGGTTCAAGTGCATAAGATACCATTTTATCGAATTCTTCTACTTGTGGATTCATCACCATGATAGGTGAATATATTCCATTATTTCGCAGATGGACACCTTCGTCAGTATAAGCAACGGTTAGGTATTCGATTCCCTGTGTTTGAAGTATTTTGGCTATTTCTACCGCACCTGCACCATAGGCCTGCGCCTTAACCATACCCATAATTTTGGTATTGGTACCGATTACTGATCTGTAATAACTTAAATTGTGTTGGAGGGCATCTAAATTGATTTCTAATTGCGTGCAATGGGTTTTTGTTTCCAATGCATTAACAATCTTCTCAAAGGCAAATTTTCTGGCTCCTTTCAATAAGATTACTGAATCGTGTAAACCTGTCAAATCTCCCGATTCGATGAGAGATTCCGCTGTTGAATAAGTATGGATTTGCTTAAAATGGTGCTTATTTCTTTCTATTTGTGCGCCTATCCCTATGATTTTTTCAATCTTCTGGTTTTCTATTAATTGCGTGATTTGCCGATAAAGTTCCTCTTCTGCAATGCCTGTTTCAATAAAATCACTTATGATTAATACCTTTTTTTTCTCTTCGTATCGTCTATAAAGCGGTAGGGCCAATTTAAGTCCATCCAAATCATTGTTGTAGGAATCATCAATGAGTTGGTTATTCCGTACGCCCTCTTTGATTTCTAAGCGCATGGAGATGGGTTTAATTCCCATAGCCGCCAGGGTTAGTTCTTCATTGCTCATGCCTAACACATGTGCTTGAATGAGGCAATGGCTCAGGTTTTCTAGCGAAGCTTCATCATGTAAATGACTTTGTATACTTAGGAAAGGTTCGGATTGGTTTCGTTTTTG
>DKIP01000040.1:9821-15219 GCA_002454335.1 Cytophagaceae bacterium UBA6715
GGGTCGGTGGTACTCCAACTGATGAGTTCGCATGTTGGATTGTTTGTCTGCATCGTAGCTGTGACTATTGCGGAAGTTGCAGGACTAGCCCGGTAAATGAGCTTTTTAGAATGACGGAAAAGCTTTAGTTTTTCTTCTAGTTTCTCGGTTTCACTGGCAAAGTTCTTTCCATGCGCTTCTCCAATGTGGGTTAAAATGCCGAATTCAGGTCGAATAATGGAGGCTAAGCGATCCATTTCTTGTTTCTGTGAAATACCCGCTTCGAAGATCCCGAGTTCATGTTGGGCTTTTATGCCCCATACAGAAAGAGGAACGCCAATTTGTGAATTAAAACTTTTGGGACTGCGAACAACCTGAAATTTATGCTTCGTTAACGTATATAACCATTCCTTGCAGGTAGTTTTGCCGTTTGATCCTGTAATGCCCACAATAGGAAGCCCAAACGACATCCGGTGTAATTGTGCAATTTGTTGGAGTGTTTCAATGCAATTTCTGACAACCCAGATGGATGTGTTGGTCCAACTTTTAGCTTTTTCTGCCAAAGGGCCGTTCCAAGCCGATTTCTCTACGATAAATTCACGGACACCTTTGTGGTACAAGGATTCAACGTATTGATGCCCGTCGTGATGCAAACCCCGAACAGCAAAAAATGCCGTGTCTTGGGGTTCATAGATTTGCCGACTGTCTAAACTGATGTAAGTCGATTTTAACTGAACGGGTTCGTTGGGGTAAATCATAGTTGCGCATTGACCAAAAGACTAAAATACAAAAAGGCGAGGAAAAACTCCTCGCCTTTTAAAATTTAAACGTATTGTCAATTATGCTTCTAGCGCCGCTACACCTGGTAAAACTTTACCTTCCATGTATTCCAATAATGCGCCACCACCCGTAGACACATAAGAAACGCGTTCTCCGTAACCTGCGTTATTTACCGCTGATGCTGAATCTCCACCACCAATTAATGAGAATGCACCATTTTCTTCGGTTGCTTTTACGACCGCATCAGCAATGGCATTCGTACCAACCGCAAAGTTGGGGAATTCAAAAACCCCCATCGGGCCATTCCAAAGGATTGTCTTCGATTTTGCGATGACATCTTGGAATAATTTTACGGATTCTGGACCGATATCTAAACCTTCCCAACCGTCAGGAATCTCACCGCGACTAACGGTTTGTCGGTTTGCATTGTTATTGAAATCATCTGCGCAAACATTGTCAACGGGCATAATTAAATTAACACCTTTAGCTTTTGCCTTTTCGATTAATTCTTTCGCTAATTCAACTTTATCTGGCTCAGAGATTGATTTACCAATTTTGCCGCCTTCTGCTAACGAGAACGTGTAGGTCATTCCACCACCGATGATCAAGTTATCAACCTTGTCCAATAACCGTTCGATGATTAAGATTTTATCTGAGATTTTTGAACCACCCATGATTGCCGTGAATGGACGCTCTGAATATTCAAGAATCTTTTGTGCGTTTTCAAGTTCAGCTTGCATTACGTAGCCAGCAACTTTTTCGGTAAAAAACTTACCCATAACAGCCGTAGAAGCATGGGCACGGTGTGCGGTTCCAAATGCATCATTCACCCAAACATTTCCTAAGCGAGCTAATTTTTGTGCAAATGCTTCGTCTCCTTTTTCTTCTTCTTTGTAGAAACGTAAATTCTCAAGTAACAAGATTTCGCCTGCTTGAAGCGATGCTGCTAATTCAACGGCATCGTCACCGATGCAATCGCTTGCAAATTTTACTTTTACCCCGAAAACTAGTGAAAGGGGAGTAACTAAGTGTTTCAATGAGTATTTCTCCGTTGGACCATCTTTCGGTCTTCCCAAGTGTGACATTAAAATCGCCGAACCACCATCAGAAAGAATCTTCTGAATCGTAGGAATGGTTGCTTTGATACGCGTATCATCTGTAATTTCAAATCGCTCATTAAGAGGTACGTTGAAGTCAACACGAACTAATGCTTTTTTGCCAGCAAAGTTGAAATTTGAAACCGTTTGCATAAATTTTGTTTCGTTAATATGGAGTGATTAACCCGAAATATATCAGGCCTACAAATATAGCATCATTTCTGAAATTGTTGAAAAAATCTAATTTTCTGTTGAAAATCTTGAAATTTATACTCAAATAGTCCTATTTTAGGGTAAAATTTATTCGCAAAATTCATGGAGAGCGCTGAACCTTCCAATTTTTCTCCAACTTATTACTGGGATTACTTTCAATATGTTTTGCGATATGTGGATAAGCATTATAAAAATTTGCTAAATCCTTTAGAATCCGAATTTATCTCATCCTTTCAATCGCTCTCGTTTGGTGGACAATGCCTCTATCTCCGCTTATCAGGCAGGAGTGTCACTTGGTTTAACCGTTCACAATTAAACTATTCTGAAATTGAATCCTTGGATATGGTTATTGAAGAATTGATTTCCAAAGGCTTTGTCGCAGAATACGACGCAACTGTTTTTACTCCTGCAGTTTTGCAGGTATTGACCAAGCAAGCCTGTGTTAACCTCATTAAGGAGATTTCAACAGGAAAAGAATCGTTCAAAGCTTTATCCAAGCAGGCTTTAGTAGATTTGTTAGTTGATCAGCCTTTGAGTCCTACCTTTCAAACACGTGATTGGATAAAACCCTTGCAATTAGATTTGTATCATTTCTGTTCCTTTCTATTTTTTGGTAGCAAGAATCGGGATTTGAAGGAATTTGTGGTGAGAGATTTAGGCCACCGACAATACGTTGAGGTCGATGAAGAGGATTTCCAACCTTATTTTACTTCTCGGAAAGAAATTGATGAGAAGTGGAAATTGAGTCTATGGCGTGAATGGTTTTATGAGCAACAGGATCAATTGGATCCGGGCCATTTGAAAGCGTCGTTATTCGAGTCCATCATTCCGATGGCCTATGAATTGTCAGAATTAGCAATTCCGGCTTATGAACGCTTATTGTTTCAAGTGGGTCGTTTTCTTGAAAGGCGAAACTATTTGCCAGACGCCTTAGAAGTTTATGAGTTGGCAGGTTCCGCGCAAGCATTGGAGCGCAGGGTGCGTATTTTGGCCAAATTAAAACGCTTGGACGAAGCCCTTCAATGGGCTGAATTTGGACAATTGCATGTAGAAAATCCGACAGAATTACATTTTTTCCAAGATTTTATCGCGCGGCAGAAATCAAAAAAACAAGTTAAACAGGTGACAGGCCGATTGAAAAAGGCGGCCAAAATTGAAATTGATGGTTCTTATCAGGGTAGGGTGGAACAGGGGCTCATTGATTATTATACGGAGCAGGGATATTATGCCGTGTTTTCAGAAAATGGTGTTTGGAAGAATATATTAGGCTTGCTCACTTGGGAATTAATTTTCACGGATCGCAGCGCGGGTTTTCATCATCCCTTTCAATATGCGCCTACCATTGATTTTACGCAAATAAATCCAGCTCGGTTTTCGGAATTATTGGATTTGCTCCATGATCGTTCACAGGTTATAGCGCATATGCGTAGTGTCGCAGAGCAACATCAGGGTGTTATTAATCCTTTGGTGGATTGGGTGTATCTCAATTGGGAGTTAATAGAACGTGTGCTTGCCTATGTGGAAGTTCATGCGCTTCAGCAAGTATTGCAGCTCATGTGGTCACGCTTATCGACGCATGCAAAAGGTTTTCCTGATTTATTTATCCAACGAGGCGATGAATATGCCTTTGTTGAAGTGAAGTCTCCGAATGATCATTTATCGGCCATACAGCATTTTTGGCATGATTCTTTTGCTGAATTAGGTATTCCTGTTTCATTGATTCGCGTTGTTTGGAAATAAATTTTTGTTAATTGCTTGACAAGCTTTCGAAAATAATATACCTTTTCGATGAATCTAAAACGTTCTGTTTTTCGGTGGCTTTGCTAAGATTCCCAAAGCATCTATTCACCCTTTAAATTTAATGATTATGAAAGTGCAAGTACATGCCATTCACTTCAGTGCTGATCGTAAATTGTTGGATAGCATTCAAGCTAAGTTGAATAAATTAGATACTTTTTATGATCGAATAACCGGAGGCGAAGTATTTTTGAAGTTGGCCAAAGGCGAAGGTAAAATGAGAGAAAAGTTATTGGAAATTAAAATTGCGGTACCCGGTGCGATATTATTTGTGAAAGAAACCGCACGCTCATTTGAAGAAGCCCTTGATTTAGCATTAAACGCATTAGCTGAACAAATCAAGCGATTCAAATCTAAAATCAATCAAGTCAAAACGGATAAGCTCAGTCTTTCCCTTGAATAAAATGAAAAAGCGCCCGATTTAGGGCGCTTTTTTTGTTACAGTATTCCTAGTAAATCTTTAAACTGGAATCCATCTTGCAGACGTTCCTTACCCAATTTGTGATGTTCGGATAAGGCCCATAGTACAAATTCCTTCACGAAATATTTGTCTTCTTGAGAAGTATCCGGTTGGTACTTTTTCAGCAATGCTTCTAAACTAGGTAGTGCATCCAAGGTCGACTGATATTCCGCCGAAGGACTTTCATCATACAAGACCAATCCACCATCCGAGAAAATGGCTTCCAGTAAATCGCTGTACGGACTTTCCTCAATTTTCTTACTCAATTTCTCTATTTTCGGGAACATCGCTGGAAGGAAGGTTTTAATTGCCGATCCAATTAATTGCTCCGCAACAAATGCTGCACCTTCTTGTTCGCCTTCATAAACTAATTCCACTTTACCTGTGATGGCTGGAATAATACCCATAAAATCGGCTAAACGAACAGTGGTATTTTTTTCCTCATTGAGTAAGGCGCGTCGTTCGGCGGTGCTGACTAAGCTCTCCAACATAGATATGCTCATACGCGCACTCACGCCACTTTTATGGTCGATGTATTCACTCGATCTAGCCTCGAAAATAATTTGTTCCAAGAGGTCATAAGCGAGATTAGGGACGTATACACGCTCAGCTTGCGGTTGATTAATACGTGCTTCCTGTGCGGATATCTTGCGAGCAATCGCAATACTTTCTGGGTAATGTGTCAGAATCTGTGATCCAATACGGTCTTTTAGCGGGGTAACTATGCTGCCACGATTGGTATAATCTTCCGGGTTGGCCGTGAAAATAAATTGTACATCAAGTGGTAAACGCAATTTAAAACCACGGATTTGAATGTCACCTTCTTGTAATATATTAAATAGGGCAACTTGGATACGTGCCTGTAAATCAGGGATTTCGTTGATAACAAAAATGCAACGATTTGCGCGTGGAATCATTCCAAAGTGAATTACTCTGTCATCCGCGTAGGAAAGTTTTAAATTGGCCGCCTTAATGGGATCGACATCCCCAATTAAATCAGCTACGGTCACATCAGGAGTTGCTAATTTCTCCGCAAAACGATCATTCCGATGTAGCCAAGCGATGGGTGTTT
>DKIP01000067.1:0-4097 GCA_002454335.1 Cytophagaceae bacterium UBA6715
TTCGCGAAAAATAAATAATTCCACAGGCATGCAACTGGGGAGATCATTCAAGCATCTTGTTCGCAACTTCAATAAATAATTTTTTTTATGAAAAATAGCTTTCGTATTATTCTCTGCTTATTGGTCACTGGTTTATCATCTCAAGCATTTGCATTTGCACCCGACCAAGTAACGAAAAAATTTCGTATCGGTAATTTTCAATCACTGGAATTAGGCAGTGCGTTTGAAATCCATATCAGCAAAGCTAGTACTTGTACGGTATCAGCTACAGGTAATGAAATGGACATTGATGATCTTGAGGTAGAATTGGAAGGCTCAAAATTAAAAGTCTCTTTGGATGAGTCTTACTGGTCGAACTGGAGAAATTGGAAAGGGGGTTCAAAAAAAATTATCTTAAATATTTCCATGCCGCGATTACGCGATGCAGAATTTAATGGTGCGACGAAAGTCACATTAGAAGGTTTTACGGATGAAGAAGAAATGACTTTGCATTGTTCAGGTGCATCTAAAATAAGTTCATCTAAATTAGTAGCTGATAAACTAGTTATCGATCTTTCTGGCGCTACCAAAGTCGAAATGGCTGGTCGGGTCCTTAAATTAGCTGTTGGCTTATCAGGCGCTAGCCACGTAATTTTAACTAATTTGGTTGCACGCGATGTTGATGTTGATGCAAGCGGTGCGAGCCATGTGGAATTGAATGTTCAAAAGTCATTACGCGTTGACGCCTCTGGTGCATCAAAGATTACATATCGAGGGAATCCTTTGAATATCTCGAAGGATGTGAGTGGTGCTTCCACGGTTCGTCGCGCGGATTAAGGATTTTTCTCTCCGGCAGGAATTCGAATAGCAAGCTGATTTTCTTTGGGCGGAAGGGGACAAGCAAAGGTCTTATTATACGCACAATAAGGGAAAAAGGCTTCATTAAAGTCAATGCTTAGTTGATTGTCTTTTAATTTAGTTAGGGGTAACTCCAAATACCGACCGCCTCCATAGGTTTCTGTGGGGGCGGTTTTGTCTTTAAATGGAATGAAAAAATCCCCCGAATCATGTTGGTAAACAATCAGTTCGATGTGCTTACCTGCTACTTCTCCATGGGCTGTACCAAATACCAATAGGGAATCAACGGATCCATCTGACATCTGAAGGCTGATGCGTGTCACTTTCTCGCTTCGCGTAATCTCAAATGGAATAATCCAGGTTGGATCATAGGGATAATATGTCAATCCTTTAAAATTTACCTTATCAGGAATTGGAGACTCATCACCTGTTTTGAATTGCTCATCTTTGGCCGAGCGCTTTTCAATAATTTGCAGGGAATCTGAAGATGTTGTTGAGAGAGCTTGAGATTGCTTGGGAAGGCTAAAATAGATTAGTCCTGCTACAATCAAAAGTAGAATCAGAATCCAGCGATTGAATTTCATAAGAATGGGTGTAAATTTGAGTTCGCAAAAATATAAAATTAATCACATGTTTACAGGTATTGTAGAATCAATGGGCGTTTTGGAAAGCAAACAAGCGCATGGAACGAATGTTGATTTTTGGTTTTCATCTAGCTTTACTGAGGAATTGAAAATCGATCAGTCCTTAGCTCATAACGGTGTTTGTTTGACCGTAGTGGAGATTAAATCCCCGCAATACCGTGTGACTGCGATTCAAGAGACATTGCAAAAAACGAATTTAGGTGATTTGGCTGTGGGTCAAAAGGTCAATCTTGAACGTTGCATGCCGGCTAATGGACGCTTTGATGGGCATATAGTACAAGGTCACGTGGATTTAACAGGCGTTTGTACCTCCATCGTCACACATGACGGTTCTTGGGAATACCATTTTCAATATCCAGCCGGCCATGTGACTGTGGAGAAAGGTTCGATCTGTGTAAATGGGACGAGTTTGACCGTGGTAGAATCAGGATTAGATACGTTTTCAGTGGCGATTATTCCATACACCTATGAACACACGATTTTTCACCAAATGAAGGTGGGTGATCGCGTGAATTTAGAATTTGATATTCTGGGTAAGTATATGCAGAAATTATTGGCGCGCCAACTAGCTCAATAAATCGTCGATGGCATCTTCCACTTTTTCAAAACCAAAGCGGCCCCAAACAGTGTCTTTTTGGGCTTGAATTTCGCTTAATCCTAAATTGCCGATACTACCTAAATGTGAGTGATTGATTTCGCGTGAGCTTCCGTTAAATTCACCCGCCTCAATCATTTTGCCCACTTGTACATAGGCTTCCCGGAAAGGCATGCCCGCAACGACTAATTTATTAACCTCTTCTACAGAGAACAATAAATCATATTTAGCATCTTTCAATAGATCAGCTTTTACTTTCATATGCGAAACCATGTAGTGCGTGATTTCCAGGCAATCTTTGATTTCGTCGATGGCAGGCATCAAAAGCTCCTTGGTCAGCTGGAATTCCCGATGATAACCAGAAGGCAAGTTGCTCATAAGCAATTGCATTTGGTTTGGAACCGCTTTTAATTTATTGGATTTACCACGTAATAATTCGGCAACATCTGGATTCTTTTTATGTGGCATGATTGAACTGCCGGTCGTCAAGGCACTTGGTAATTCGATGAATCCAAAGTTTTGAGAATTGTATAAACATACATCCATTGCCAAACGACTCAAGGTCGTCGCGATTTGACTGATGGCATTTAATACATAGAATTCAGTCTTTCCACGGGACATTTGAGCATTCACAACATTCACGTGTGGCGCTTCGAAGCCCAATAGAATGGTCGTTAATTTACGGTCTAAAGGAAAAGATGAACCATAGCCAGCTCCTGACCCTAAAGGGTTTTTATTGGCTAAACGAAAGGCAGCCTCCAGCAATTCCGCATCTTCCACCAAGCATTCTGCATAGGCACCGAACCATAATCCAAAAGAAGATGGCATGGCAATTTGAAGGTGCGTATAACCGGGTAATAAATCGTTTTTATGTGCTTCGCTTTTGGTCAATAATAGATCAAATAAATCCTCCACCGCGTCTGCGATTTCCATGATTTCAGCGCGCATGAATAATTTCAAGTCCACCAAAACTTGGTCATTCCGAGATCGTCCCGCATGGATTTTTTTACCTAAATCGCCGAGTTTCTTCGTAAGTAAATATTCGATTTGAGAATGAACATCTTCCATGCCTTCTTCGATGACAAATGTTCCGTCTTCGATGGTGTCCAAGATGTTTTTCAATTCAACACAAAGGAGTTCTAATTCTTCGGATGGCAAAAGTCCCACATGCTCAAGCATCGTGATGTGTGCGAGTGAACCCATAACATCATAGCGAGCCAATTGCAAATCATATACAGGGTCGTTCCCAATCGTGAATTGCTCAATGATTGCGTCTGTTACTTGATTCTCTTTTTGCCAAAGTTTTGCCACGATCGTATTAGATTAATTGTGATAATATATGCTGATAGGTTTGAATACCTTGTTTCAGTTCTTCTAAATAAATGAATTCATCCGCCGTATGGCTTCTTCCCGAATGTCCTGGGCCAATCTTCACCGATGGGAAATGCATCAATGCTTGATCCGATAGGGTAGGTGAACCAAAGGTGGTAATTCCCAAGGCCGCCGCCGCTGCTAATACCGGATGTCCATCTGGAATTTTACTCGATTGCAAGCGAATGCTGCGCGGTGTTAATTCAGCTTGAACCAATGTCTTCAACGTTTCAAGCACTTGTTCCAAGGTGTAACATTCATTGACCCGACAATCTATCGTATATTGACATAGGTCAGGAATAACATTATGCTGTTTTCCTGCGTTAATTACGGTAACTGTGCATTTCACGGGCCCTAAAACAGGTGAAATTTCAGGAAACTCAAAGGACTTGATTTTATTGATATCTTCCAGTGCCAAGTATATCGCATTAACTCCTTCATTGCGCGCGGCATGTCCCGCGATTCCTCTAACTTCTGCATCTACTACCATCAACCCTTTCTCCGCAATGGCCAGTTGGCAGTCCGTCGGCTCCCCCACTATCGCCCAAGCAATCTCGGGGAATTCTGTTGATTTTAATACAGATTCAATGCCACCTGTGCCTGAAATTTCTTCTTCGGCTGTGGCGGCTAACACTAAATTGAAGGGTAAG
>DKIP01000067.1:4214-5527 GCA_002454335.1 Cytophagaceae bacterium UBA6715
GTCCAAGAGGCATTCGCCTTTACCGTATCGTGGTGGGAGTTTAATAAGATGCTCGGTTTGCTAGCATCAAATTGTTTGTTCTTTGCCCAAACATTATTCCCAATCGTATGAAACGCAATATTTCTAGCAGTCAAAAAATCCTGGATAATAGCAGCGGTTCCTTGCTCTTCCCGACTCAACGACGGGCATGCTACGAGTTGGGCTAGTAGGTTTTGAGCATCCAGAAATTGTTGGTCCGTATACATCTTAGGCCTGAATCCTTGTGCCTTTATCAGGCTGTGAAACAAAATCTGCATGGCAGAGCCGAACGGCTTGAACGCCTTGTGCAACGGCCTTTAGCGCATTTTCGAGCTTGGGAATCATGCCTGCTGACACGATGCCATCTGCTTTTAATTGAGCAAAATTTGCTGAATTAATCTGTGAAATCACCGAATTGTCATCATTGGGATCCATTAAAACCCCTTGCTTTTCAAAACAGTACGTTAATGTAGTTTCAAAATATTCACTCAAGGCAATAGCTAATGCTTGTGCCATCGTATCGGCATTGGTATTAAGGAGTTGGCCAGAGACATCTGCTGTAATAGGAGCGAATACTGGACTAAATCCGGCGGTAATTAATCCCGCTAAATCTTTTGAATTGACGTGTTCTATATCGCCCACAAAACCATAGTCTATGGGCTCAGGGTTTCTTTTTTTTGAGATAACAAAAGCGCCATCCGGTCCCGTTAATCCGATCGAATTGCATTTCAAAGCTTGCAAAGAGGCAACTATAGACTTGTTGATCCATCCCGCATACACCATCGTCACGATGCGGAGGCTTTCGGTATCTGTTACCCGCCGACCGTCAATCATTTGACTCACAATCCCCAAATCAGCTGCCATGGAAGTAGCGATTTTTCCACCACCATGCACGAGCAATTTACGTCCTTGAATGGCGGCAAAGTTGGCTAAAAAGGAAGCTAACGCCTCAGGAGCATCGATGATGTTCCCGCCAATTTTGACAATATGTAAGGCTTGTTTCGACATTAGAATAAGTATGGACTTTCTACCCGCATTTGGGTTAATAAAATTTCTTTTAATACCGTTTGTGCAGCCCAAACCCGGTTGCCTGCTTGTTGGATCACAATTGAATTTTCAGAATCAATAACTGCATCATCTACAACCACATTCCGACGAACCGGAAGGCAATGCATGAATTTGGCATTATTCGTTAATTTCATTTTTTCTGCGCTGACTGTCCAAGCGGGGTCAGAAGAAAGTATTTTGCCATAATCTTCGTAGGAAGACCAGTTTTTGGCATAGATGAAATCCGC
>DKIP01000002.1 GCA_002454335.1 Cytophagaceae bacterium UBA6715
AAACGTAAATACGTCATCGGCCGACCGTGATTATCCAAGAGTTGATTATCTTTATACATTCGACCTGCAAATTACAAAATTAATGGCCACCTATACCTTACTCCTCTTCGGCATTTGTCGAGATTTATTAAAAAAAGATGAAATTTCCCTTGTGACGGAACAGCTGGTAGATGCACAAACATTGTTAAGTATCGTTAAAAAAGCGCACCCTGAACTTCAAAATCTACCTTCGTTGCGCCTTGCCGCCGACCAGCATTTTCCAAAACCCGATTTCATCATCGAGGAACGCATGGAAATCGCGTTAATTCCTCCGGTTTCTGGCGGATAATTAGCCTTGATTCCCTACAAAATCAGTAGATTATTTTATCTTTGCTTCCTTAACTACTATTATGCCGATACAAACGATTTTTTTAGCACTACTCATCCTGCCTTGGCTTTCCGCCGGCTTGGTTGCGTTGCTCCCTAAAAAAGTCCAAGTTAATGCATCCATCCTACTCGCAGGTCTATTTACCTACCTCGCATTTCAAGTAGGACACATGCCAGAAAACATCACGAGCTACCCGTGGTTCAACCTAGGTGGCAAGGCCATTACAGCGAGCTTTTGGGTAAGCAAATCTGCCCAATTATTACTTTTATTGGTCAGCATCGTCGCATTATTTGTACAAATTTTTTCCAAATCCTACCTCGCGGAAGACCCGAACATTGGACGTTATTACAGCTATTTACATCTGTTCATCGGATCGATGACCTTGCTTGTTCTCACCGACCAAATCTACATTTTTTACGGTGCTTGGGAATTGGTGGGAGCCTGCTCTTATTTACTGATTAGCTTTTGGCATCATAAAGAAGCAGCCATCAAAGCTGCCAAAAAAGCTTTCTTATTGAACCGAATCGGGGATATTGCATTGCTCTTTGGACTTGTAGGACTTAGTCAATACTTCGGAACCAGTGTTTTTTCAGCTATGCACGGAAGCGCTCCTGCGATTATCGGGATTGCCGTAATTCTAGGGGGTATCGGTAAATCTGCCCAATTCCCCTTGATGTCCTGGCTTCCAGACGCCATGGAAGGCCCTACTCCGGCTTCCGCTTTGATTCACGCGGCAACCATGGTCGCAGCTGGCGTATTTGTCGGCATCCGCGTTTTCCCTTTCATCGGCGAAGAAGCCCATTTATTTATGGGAACAATCGGTGCCATTTCCTTGGTTGCCGGCGCGTTTTTTGCCCTGTTCCAAAACGATATTAAGAAGGCTTTGGCCTATTCGACAATTTCCCAACTCGGCTTGATGTGGCTCGGAATGGGTTCCAGTGCTTCCCTTTTTCACTTGTATGCGCATGGCATTTTCAAGGCAGGGCTTTTCCTGACAGCAGGATCGGTGATTCATTATTTGCATCACCAAAAAGCGACACATCATGTAGATGCGCAAAGTCTTCACAACATGGGTGGCTTGCGGAAAAAATTACCACTGAGCTATATTGCTTACCTGATTTTTGGTGCGGGGATGTTGGGTATTCCCTTCACGAGTGGCTTTTATAGCAAGGAAAATATTGCGGGTTACTTGTGGGGTTCGGCGCAGCATAGCGCCTATGCGAATTATTACTATGTGCTTTTAAGCGCATTGGCATTGGGGATGGGCTTAACGGCGACTTATATGTGCCGACAAATCTATCTAATTTTCCTAGGCCAAAACCGGGGTGGTCATAGCTTTGAAAAATCACACAACGAATGGCTGCAAGTCATTCCAATCAGTTTACTGCTATTGTTGAGTTTATTTTGCTGGATTTCCATGAATCCGATGGACGCGCATCATTCCGTATTTCTAGCTTTTTTCCATATTGAAAATTATCATATTCCTGGATTTTGGTTGGGCATTACAGCAGGTTCATGGATTGTTGGATTAGGCATCACCTACCTGACGCGCCGTTGGGTTCCTGCCAAAAATTATCAATTTCTTGGATTTATTTGGCCTTCAGCTTACCGATTGGCATGGTACATCGGCCAACAAATGCAACGATTCGATGCGCGTATCGTCGACAGAATTGTCGTTACATTCACGGAATTACAAGTTGTCATCGCCCACCTAAGTGCATGGACCGACCGCCATTTGGTAGATGGTTCTGTGAGTCTAATTGCATCCACAAGTCGCGTTTTGGGCGCTCGCCTACAAACATGGCAGTCGGCGCAATTGCACCGTTACTGGTTCTGGGTATTCTTTACTTTGGTTTTCATCCTAATTTACCTTTTGTATTAATGGGAAACTTATCATACATCATTCTATTGCCGCTCATTGCCTCCCTCGTAGTTGGGTTTGGGAAGCTAGGCGCAAATTATGCAAGGCTAATAGCTATCGCGGTAGCAGGCATTCAGCTGTTAATTTTGGCTAAAATCGCCTTGGTTTTTGACCCTACCCAAACGGGATTTCAATTGACAGAATCCTTCGATTGGATACAGTTAAACTTGGGAAGCCTGGGACATTTTGTGTCCAAATATTCCCTGGGCGTCGATGGACTAAGCATCGGATTGATCTTGTTGACCGGATTAGTGAGTTTTGTTGCCTTGTGGAACTCCCAAGACATACACGAAAAAATCGAGGGATATTATGCCTTGGTCTTGTTATTGAACGCTTCCTTAATGGGCTGTTTTTTAGCGCGAGACATGTTCTTATTCTATGTCTTTTTTGAATTCATGTTATTGCCGATGTATTTCTTAATCGGAATTTGGGGTGGTCCGCGTCGGAATTATGCGTCCTTGAAATTCTTCATTTATACATTAGTAGGCTCGCTATTCATTCTCATCGTGATGTTGGGAATCGCTTTGGCCTATATGGATCCCAATGAAACGGCAATAGCTTTTCCGAACTTAGGATTTCATGATTTATCATCCATTCAAACAGCTTTAGCGGCGCATGAAATCGCACCCAATCAAATCGTACACAGCTTTGATTTGCAGGTGTTAAGTGATCCCAAAAATTGCCAACCGAATAACCTATTCAGTCCACAATCGGGATTCCTATTAGGCGGATTATCGGGACGTGCCTGGGGATTTTGGCTATTGTTCATCGGCTTTGCGATCAAATTGCCTTTGGTTCCATTGCACACGTGGTTACCGGATGCGCACGTGGAAGCGCCTACGCCTATCTCTGTTTTATTGGCCGGGGTCTTATTGAAAATAGGAGCTTACGGCTGGTTGCGCATGGCTATTCCATTCTTTCCTACGGAGGCTGTAGACGCAGCGAGCATCATGGCGGGATTAGGCGTTTTGTCCATCATTTATGGGGCATACAATGCCTTAGCGATGGCGGATTTGAAGAAATTAGTCGCTTACTCATCCGTATCGCACATGGGATTTGTGTTGGTCGGAATCGCATCCTTCACCCCCGAAGGCTGGCAGGGTGCCATCTTCCAATTATTATCCCACGGAATTTTATCCTCCTTATTATTCTTGATGGTCGGCGTATTGTACAGTCGGACAGGCAATCGCCAAATCGATAATTTCTCCGGCCTAGCAAGTAAAATGCCTTGGTTCACGGTCGTATCAGGCATCGCAATTTTTGCATCCTTGGGCTTACCGGGATTCTCTGGGTTTATCGGCGAATTTTTCAGTTTAATGGGAGCCTTTACGAGCACGCATCTAACTCCCATTTATGCCATCCTAGGTGGATTGGGCATCTTATTGGGAGCCGGCTATTTATTATGGACTTTCCAAAAGATCTATTTAGGAAGCTATTTTGTACGCGAGAGCACTTGGGAATTGCCTGACTTGACCTTACTGGAGAAGTTCAGTCTTTTCGGATTGGGCATCCTGAGTATCATTTTCGGAATTTTACCGGGAATCATTTTTGAGCTAAGTGAAATTTTCGTAACTAACAGCTTGAATCTCATTTTTCACTGATGAACTCGAACATCCTTCCCCAACTGGCTAGTTTAGATTTGGCAGAAGCCAATGGACTCACGCCGATTTTACAGGGGATGTCGGAGGAGCAACAATCGCAATTCATGTCGATTTATCTGAGCAAGCGCCGCGATCCAGTCTTAATTTTGGTATGTACCTTGGCCGGATTTGTGTGTTTTGCCGGACTACAGCGGTTCATCACGGATCGAATCGGATTGGGATTGCTTTATTTTTTTACGGGTGGATTTTTATTGATTGGCACCATCATTGATCTCTTTCGGTACAAATCCATCGCGCGTGCATACAATGAAAAGATTGCTCACCAAACGGCGAGCATGCTTGCAAATTTCAATTAAACCTATCAAACAAAGACTATGAAAAACAATTTGAGTCGGAGAGAAATCCTTAAAAGCTCGGCAGGATTAGCCGGTTTGGGATTATTCGGTTCGTCCATGGAGGACCGTTTCAAGAAAGCGGACATCGCCGTGGGTGCAGACCTAAAAGGCAAAGTACAGCATTCGGCTTGTCGCTGGTGTTATGATAAGATTCCGTTTGAGGAATTAATCGTGAATGCCAAACGCATTGGTTTATCTTCCATCGAATTAACGGGTCCTGAAGAATGGGACATTTTAAAAAAATACGACATGACCGCGGCCATCGGTTGGGGTAAATACCCAGCGGGAATGAACATCCCGAACTTCTTTAACAAGGTCAAAAACCACGATGCTTTGGTCGGTTTCTACGAAGATATCATACCAAAAGCTGCGAAAGCCGGCGTAAAAAACATCATCACCTTCTCGGGAAACCGCGATGGCATGAGTGATGAGGATGGTTTGATCAATTGTAAAAAAGGCTTACAGCGTGTCATGAAAACGGCGGAACGTTACGATGTGACGATTTCGATGGAATTATTGAACTCCAAAGTGAACCACAAAGACTACCAAGCGGATACGACCGAATGGGGCGCAGCACTTTGTGAGATGGTGGGTTCGGACAAATTTAAATTGTTATATGACATCTACCACATGCAAATCATGGAGGGAGACGTAATTGCAACCATTAAGAAATACTATCCATACATCTCTCATTACCATACCGGTGGTGTTCCGGGACGTAATGAGATTGATGATACACAAGAATTAAATTACCGTGCAATCATCAAAGCGATTTACGACACAGGGTATAAAGGATACATTGGCCAGGAATTCATTCCGGCTCGCGAAGATAAAATGGCTTCCCTTGCACAGGCCGTTGGCATCTGCGATATCTAAAATTATCATCTTATTGATTTTCTTGCCAGCCTCCGATGATCGGGGGCTGGCTTTTTTTTATCATGAAATTGATAATCGAAGGAGGGATTCATTTGGGGAATGAGATGCCATGAGCATTCGGTTTATTTTCACGTAGAAATCCTCAGACTAAAGTCTGAGGTTATAAATAGCTTATGACCCCAGACCTTACACTGGGGCAGCCAAAGGCAAACCAAACTTATAACCCCAGACTTTAGTCTGGGCTCCCTAGGCTAAAGCCTAGGGAGCGCCGAAGGCGAACAAACCCAATAACCCTAGACTCCGGACTTCGAACCCTTTTAAGTCTGAGGCTATAAAACCTAACCCTATAAAAATGAAATCCTTACTCCTTTTCCTCCTCCCCTTCCTCGCATTGCCCCAATGCCCCACGATAACCCAACAACCCCAGTCGCAGGCCGACTGCGACGGCAACTCGATTCGGATGATTGTGGGGAGTAATGGGACAACTTTCCAATGGGAGAAGAAAAGACCGCAGGATGTGAGTTTCACTGCAATCTCAGGGGCAATACAAGCAAATTACCAGATCATGCCCACAGGAAATACAGCGAATCCAACGGGGACGCAATACCGGGTGAAAGTGGGCATCGGGAACTGCTTTGTCTATTCAACTCCTGCCAGCATTCAATTACGTAAAATCAATTCCATCCTGAACCCCGCAATTTGCGAACGAGGAAATGGTGTTTTGGAATCTGTACAAACCGAAGGTTCCATGCAATTTCAATGGATGCGCTCAGTCAATGGAGGGGCGTTCATCGATTTGGTAGATGATGACCAATTTCAAGGGAGCCAACAAAATCAATTACGCATCACACGGGCCAGCGCGAATCTCGATGGACAGAAATTTAAAATACGCACCGACTTTACCGTCAGCCCAAATAACGATAATGAAGGTTCAACCAGCAATCAGAATCAAACCGCCACTTGCCCAAGGACTTCATCTGAAATCACCTTACAAATCAAGCTTAGCCCCATACCCCGACATGCCGCAAACAGCTATTCAGGATGTATCAATCAGGCCTTTTCCGTCAATGCATCTGGCTGTTCACCCTATACAACACAATGGTATGATGCCCAGCGAAACCCCATCGGATCAGGCGCCCGCTTACTCGTAACACATACTGACGGAAATCCGCGAAACTACTTCGCCGCTTGCATCAACGCAGGATGCGAAAGTCCCCTTTCCACCGGAACGCAAGCACAAGCATTTCCGAAACCAGCACCGCCCGAAAATGCAGGAACTGTCGCTGAAATTTGTCCAGGTCTCAGAATTACGTTTAAAGCAAGTGGAGGGCTTACTAATATTTGGTATCAGAATGCCACAAGTACTAGCCCATTGAGTACCGCAACGACCTATTCCACCACCGCAAATCCTGAAAATAGCACCTTAACTCGCTATGTGTCTCAAAAAATTAATGGATGCGAAAGTGATCGAACTGCTATAGCTGTCCGAATTCGTTCAGCAGTTACATGCAACCCCATAGATAGTACAAATATCAACCCGCCCCCCATTGTCAATCCACCTCCCGTTGACACAACATCAAATCCCTTACCTCGCGTTCAATTAAACTATGAACTCCGACAAAATTGCGGGTCGGCGACTTATAATTTGCATGTAAGCGGTTGCCCAGTTAGAACGCAAATCACCTTAAACCACAAAACAACCTTTATAAGTAATGATTTTGAATCCTACATTCCCGATAATACGGAACTCTATATTGTATGTCCTGAAAGCATCAGCGAACCGCTAACTATTTTCCTTCCCGGCCTTAATCCTCCTGAAATAAACATACAGACCAACTACCATAATTTCGTTTGTGAGGGCGATAAAACAAGCCTAGGTATTCAATTACCGAATGGCGCAAACATGATCGGTTGGGAATATAATGGCCATCTTTTTACACAGCAAAACAAGCTATACGAAGTACTCGCACCGGGTAATTACCAAGCCGTCATTCAACGAAATGCTTGCACCTATCGGAGCGAATCAATCTATATCGAAATGCATCCCAAACCTGCACAGCCTGAACTCATCAGTATAGCCAAACATATTTGTGTCGGAGATTCCGCCCTAGTCCGCACGATGGATTCACATCCCTTCTATTTATGGAACGGACATGATGCTAATTCAACATTCATGGTTTTGGGCAAACAAGCTGGCAATATTGAGGTTCATGCCCAAGCATCAGATGATGGAACTTGTTGGTCAAATCCCAGCAAAAAACTTAGCATCTTAGTGTACCCTACGCCAGAGAAACCAATGATCGTTTTACAAAAAAACGGAGGATTTTGTCCGGGAGACTCGACAAAATTGACCCTAAATAAAACAGGCATCAATTACCGTTGGTCCACCGGAGAAACG
>DKIP01000015.1 GCA_002454335.1 Cytophagaceae bacterium UBA6715
TTAATCAGAGAGTAGATCAATTAAAGTGGACCAAGGGTTTTATAACCCTTGTTTCCCTTGTTCTTTTGAACATGATCTCAAGCTCAAGTTTTGGCCAAATTGAGTCAATGTATTCCTCGTACCGCTTAAACCCTCAGATTTTAACTCCTACACATGTGGGAAGTGATTCGGTGAGTGACATTACAGTCATCAACCGCCAGCAATGGGTAGGGGTGGAAGGTGCCCCGGTGACCTATGCCATTTCCGGCGACTTTAAATTCAAACAACAGAGTGGCATCGGTTTCAATGCGATGTATGACCAAGCTGGTCCTGTAAAAGTAACTGCGATCAGCGGGGACTATGCCTACCACATTAAGTTAAGTGACCAATGGCGCTTTTCAGGGGGTATTCGTGCAGGATTCTCCAACTTAAGTTTAGACTTCGCAGGTTTAGCTTTGGTACACGATGGTGATGCCTTGTTTAGCGGAAGCCGTTCTACGGGCTTGATGTTCAACACGGGCTGGGGAATAAGGGTCAACAAAGGCGATGGCTTCTTTGTAAGCGTATCCCAACCGCGTTTGTTTAAATATGACTTAGGCAGCGGATCGTATAAGGATGTAGCCTATTTCTACACGATGGTCGGGACGAAATTAAAATTGAACGATCATTTAAATCTATACCCATCGGCTTTATTCCGCAGCGCGAAAGATGTACCATTGAGTTGGGATGCGAATGTATACGCTCAATTCCACAATCGCTTCGATGTGGGATTCAATTACCGCCACCAAGATAGCTGGGGTGCACGCTTAGGTGTTCAAGCGACAAAGAAGATTTACCTAGGTTATGTGTATGAAATGCCTACCTCGGCGATGAGCAAGATGAGCTTGCAGTCGCATGAGATTGCCTTACGCTATTCATTGACCAAGTAAGAGAAACGGAAAGCCCCAGCAACCCTGGGGCTTTTTTTATGGAATAATGATTCAGGCTTTGAAAGAATTGCGCATTTGCGTTATTTTGATTTTTCTTATTTAGTTCTAAAAATAGTTGCAGTGAAATTTTCTAGCATCGCCCGATGGCTCAGCTTGCTTTTAGCGAGTAGCTTTTTCGTGTACCTTTGTTTCGTTTTTTTTAAATCGGATTCCCCAAACCTTTCGACTTCTTCTGAGGCCTATGTTTTAAAGGAATTGCAAAACAAGCAATCTGACAAACTTCGTATTTCACTTCTTTTACGACTCCAAGAAATCCGAAGTGTGCAAAAGAACATGCCAGAAGTCATTCGATTAGCGAGGGAAATTCGCCAATTAGCAGGACCTCTTGGCGACTCTTTATCAATTGCAAAATCACTTTCACCGATTCGGGGGGAAGTCGATTATCGAGAACAAAAGTTAATGATGCCATTTTTTCCGGGTGCGATTAATGCCTTTTTAGTACAAAAAGATCATTATGGTGCTGCACGTTTGAGTTCCTCTTATGGCGCGATTTTGTTGCATTCTGGTAAAGCATTAGTAGCTCAAAAGCATCTGTTATTTGCGCTAAGAACATTAGAAAAATTGGATAGTCTGCGTAATTGTATCAATGTGGCAATTAATTTGGGGAGCTCCTATCAAATTTTAGGAAGCAATCAAATGAGTTTCAATTATAACGAAAAGGCTATCCAATTAGCCACTCGGTTCCAAGATACCACAGGACTTGCTTCTGGATTAATGAATCGAGGTACTTATTATAACGATATAACAAAAGAATATTCGAAGGCGATACAAACCTTTTCCGAGGTAGATAAAATTATACCTGCTCATGCGGGATATTTGCGTGCCATGAATCAGTATAATTTGGCAACAGCTTATTTAAAAGCGAAAAAATTTGACTTGGCTGAACCCATATTTTCCGACTTATTAGTATTGTTCACCAAAGAAGGTGCAACGGAGGGTGTGGCGATGGTTGAAAAGGGATTAGGCGATCTTTATTTACTACAAGGTAAACATTTGGAAGCTCATAAGCATTTGGTCGCGTCTGTTCAGCTGTTTGATCAAATGCAACTTGATATTGAATCCTTGAAATCAAGGATTTTATTACGTGATGTTTATAGCCAAACCGGAAATTTTCAAGAAGCACATAGGCTTTCCATGGTCATTGAAAAGTTGAATGATCAGATTTTTTCGGCCGAAAAGGCGAAGACTTTTGGAGAAATGTCTGAAAAGTATGCCTCCGAAAAGAAGCAATTACAAATTCAAAAGTTGGAGTCGGAATCGATTTATCAGCGGTTTGGGATATTAATTTCGCTGATTCTAGCTGTGGTTTTCTTTTTTCTATTTCGCTATCAGCGAAGAATCATTCGAGAAAAGCGTTTGTCTTATTCGGTCTTAATGAAGCAGTATCGATTGGAACAAACGAAAGGTCAGACCGAACGATTGGCGACTGATGAAACAGAAGATTTGTTTGATCAATTGTGGAAATATTATGTGCAAGAAAAACCTTATTTAGACGCTAAATTAAAAGCCAATACGGTTGCGAAGCATTTGCATGTTCGCGCACGCGATATCAGTGCTTTACTCAAAAAGAAAGGTTACAACGGCTTTAATGAATTTACAAATCGTTTTCGCGTGGAGGAAGTTAAGTCTAGATTAGCGGATCCTCGTTTAGCGCATTTAAAAATTGAGTCTATCGGCGTTGATTCGGGTTTTGGAAGCAAACAATCGTTCTATTCTGCTTTTGAAGAGTTCACCGGTTTAAACCCTAAGTATTTTAGAGAGGAAATCTTAAAGGGCTAGTAATGAATCACATAACCATATTTTTTACTTCGTTCGCCAAATTCTAGACTTCAATCTAAGCTGTTTAGCAGGCTGATTTGAATCTCACAATCTAATTTTGGGATTGTTTCAATTTCAAGCCTTCTTATGTTTACAAAATTTATTCGCCGAGGACACCTTATCCTGGTGGCTGTATGGTACTTCTCCTCTTTCATTGGATTTGCGCAACCTAGTTTTAAGAATTCCCCAACCAATGGTACATACAATAGCGCTTCTGCGGTCTTGTTAGATTTGTCTTCGCCATATATTCATCGAATTAAGGCGGTTAATGCGGATGGAAAAGGTTCGACTATTACGGTGCCAACCAAACCTACTTTCATGATATTTGCCGCGGCAGGGTATGTTAATTCGACGACCCCTGTTTCATTTGGCCCAACTAATGCGGAGTATAATGGGGCATTTGCCTTGGATAAAACCACCAAAAAGATTTATTCGGCGAGTAAAACTAGTTCGGATGTCAATATCTATGTCACAGATTCACTGGGTAATAGATCTGTTTTTGCGCAAAAACTTTATCACAGCTCAACTACTCCGTATGGTGGTACCATCGAAGGTGGTATGCTCGTGATTGGCAATTACCTCTACGTAGGGTATGTTGGCGGAACAAGTATTTGGGGTGGAGTCATCCGTTATAATTTATCGGCCACGAACCCAACGGGCGAAGTGTTGGTTGGGGCGACAGGATCAACTTATAAAGTCTATGACATGGCGAATGTGGGCGATGATATTTACATCGCTAGCAATACGACGGATGTGATTCAAAAATTGGTCGTAAATCAAGCAACACCTTCAGCAAGCGTATGGAGTACAATATCTTTAACGGGTATAGGAGCTCCCAAAGGTTTAGCATTTAATAGTTTGGGGGATTTATACATCGCTGGTGGAACGACATCGAGTTGCCAAATGTATAAAATTGCTTCTGCTGCCTTGGCTAGCCCAGTTGCAACTGCTGTGGGCTCTGCGCTTTCGTCAACCGTTATGAACAATGTAGGTTTTGATTCGCGTGACAACATGTTTGTCAATGGTGCATCTAAACTATATCGAATAGCGGCTCCGGCCTACACATCCAGCACATCCTTATCGGTAGGTTTGAATATGAGTACGGATATGTTTATGAATGGGGATGTCATGCATGTCATCCTGAATGGCTATGGTACGAATTTCAAACAGATTGATTTTTCACCCACCTTTTATACATTAGGGGCCTCTACGCCGGGGGTTTATCCGGCTGTCATAACGGCAACCGACGCCTCGAGCCAAGCCGTATCCCAATCTTTTAATGTGGTTGTTCGACCAGATGCTCCCTATAGCTCAACATCAGCTACTTACGCGCCTTGTGTTTCAACCAATAATTTAACGTTTAGCTCTTTAACGAGTTTTTTTGGTAATTCTGACCCCTTGGTTTGGTACACCGCTGCGAGTGGAGGAACGGTTATACCCGCCTCAACGGCATTGTATAATGGGACATTCTATGCTTCACAAATCGTGAATAATGTGGAAAGTATTAACCGAACCGCTAAAACGGTGAACATTGGTTATTTTCCAGATATCTCAGTAAGTCCAAGTTCGGCAGCTATTCAGCCAGGTCAGTCAGTCACTGTGACTGCCAATACCGTAGCGGGTTCAGGCTATACTTGGTTTGCGAATGGTGGAGCAGCTTCTTTAGCTGATTTGTCGGCAACGACGGGGGCTTCGGTGGTGATCACTCCAACAGCTACCAGTTCCTATTACGTTCAAACGCTTTCAGGCAGTTGTGGCAATACAGCTGGGGTAAATATCACTATTTTATGGCCTGTCAGTTTGAGCAATTCGACAATTACGGCTGCTCAAGCTTCCATTCCCGCAGACGGGTCTAGCACGAGTACGATCACGGTTCAATTGGTCGATTCATTGGGAACCGCTTTTACTTCCGGTGGCGACCAGGTGACCATAACATCGAATTTAGGTACAGTAAGTTCCGTGACTGACTTAGGAAATGGTAGTTATCGCGCGACACTCAGTGGTCTTATTGCAGGCCAAGCGACCTTACGTTTTCGCATTAATGGGGCACTTTCGCCGAATACTGCAACGGTACAGTTGCAGTTAGCCGCACCTACAGGCTCTGCCAACCAAGATTTATGTAATGACCAGAATCGAACATTGGCCGATTTGGTTGTCACGGGTAGCAATATTCGGTGGTACGATAATAGCAGTGGGGGTAATTTATTGCCTTCGAATACGGCTTTGGTCCATGGAGTGACGTATTATGCATCACAAACCCAAAATGGAGTTGAAAGTTCTTCTCGCTTAGCTGTCACGGTCAGCATTTCTCCTGCATTTACAATGTTAGTTAGCCCGAGTTCGGCCCAAATACTTATCGGCCAATCGCTTAGTTTAACTGCATCGGGTGCAAACTCGTATGTTTGGTCTCCTTCTACAGGATTATCTACAACGACAGGCTCTTCAGTTATAGCAAGTCCTTCGAATACCGTCACATATTCCGTTACAGGAACTTCAGGTGCTTGTCATGTAACAGCTAATATTCTTGTGCACGTTGGCGGACTCGATGCAGATAGCGACGGCGTTACCGATTCTCAAGAGGCAATCGACGGCACCAACCCGAACGACGG
>DKIP01000016.1 GCA_002454335.1 Cytophagaceae bacterium UBA6715
GAGGTAGATAACAACTCGAATGGAGACGGAGCAACACCATTTACATCTGCAACTTTCGCAAACATTTCCGTTATTGGAGCTAAGGGAACATCTTCTTCTTATTTGGATGCGAACTTCCAAAATGGTGCGCAATTACGCCGTAACAACAAGTTGAAGATTTACAATACGTTTATTACGGGCTACCCGACAGGCTTATATATCGATAGCCAAAAGGGTTCTGCGAAAACCAATGCAGCGAATGGTGAATTGGTCGTGAAAAACGTTGTCATTGCTGGTACTGCGGGTTGGGGTACAACAGGTTTTGCATCTTTAAACTCTAACGTTTATGGTTTCGGAGTTGCTGTTTCGGATGAAGAGCAAATTGCTAAAACAAATACTGCAGGTACTGTTGCGTCGAAGCCTATTGAAATCGGAACAGGTGTAAAAGCATCTGATTGGTTCAAAGCAATCGATGGCAACAAAGTGTTGACATCGACGGCTAATACAGGTATTGCTGCGACGTTATGGTCTGCTCGTCCAACGTTAACTTTAACAGCTGGAACTTCAGAATCATTAATCGGTACTGCTTTGCCTACATTGCCAGGTATGACAGCAACGGATTACATCGGTGCATTCAAAGATTCAGATTGGACTGCTGGCTGGGCTGAGTTCTCGCCTAACTCCGTGCTTTATATCAAGTAATTAATTGATCACAAGGGCGTTGCCAACTTAGGTAACGTCCTTTTTTTTTACACCAATGATAAAAAACATAGTATTATTTTTCGCAGGCGTCATGCTGTTGGCTTCCTGCCATTCCAAAGACGAAGTAGGCTACTATTTTTCTGACGCTGAACGTGATACGCTGTTAACGAATATCATCACCTACGTGGGCGAAAAGGCAACCTATTCAACAGATTCTACAAAATTTCAGGCTCGATTCAGAACGGAGTATGTTAGCCGTTTACCACTTTATCATTTTGTTTATCTGACCAAAGATGAAGCGGGTACTTATTTTTATTTGATTAGTCGGCCCGTGGCAGGTCGAAAAGATTTACGAAGGGGACTCGTAGGCCGATTCACCTTAAAACCTGAATCAACGGATATTCTTGATTTCGAAGAAGTGGTGAACACGCCACATTTTGATGAAGAAACCTTGAAAGAAAGGGGGACGTTTTTGTTCCAGGCACTCGTGAAAGAAGGTAATTTAAATGCGTATCTAGCCATGAAACATTATGTAGAATGGCCAGATTCGACACTAAAATATGACAAAAAAACCCACAATTGGGTTTCTACGATATCGGGTTTGTAACCCCAGATTTTATATTGGTGTAATAAAGTAAATGTCGGTAGGTATCCTGCCGACATTTCTTGTATGTTGGGTATAGACTACATAATTTAATATGTATTTTACAGGGAGATAAAGGATAGGTTTTATTTAGGGATTAGTTTTATTCATCAATCAAAATCACACAATCGATGTACCGTCAAATATTTATTTATTGTTTTTTCATGTTTTTGGGAGTTTCTCCCATGTTAGGTCAGCAATCCGGTGACCATCGGGTCATTGTCATTATGACAGATGGTTTTCGTTGGCAAGAAGTTTTCGGAGGTCTGGATACGGCCATTGTGAAAGTTAAGCGCTTTCATCATGGGGATAGCGCTCGCTTAATTAAGCAATATTGGGCTCCTGATGTAGAGACTAGGCGTCAGAAGTTATTACCTTTTTTTTGGAGCACAATCGCTAAAAAAGGCCAGATTCATGGTAATCGTGGCAAAGGTTCATTTGTGAATGTTGCAAATCCCTATTGGTTTTCCTATCCGGGGTACAGTGAACTGTTGACCGGACAAGTGGATACAGCTGTGAATTCAAATGATTACAAGGCCAATCCCAATACAAACTTTTTTGAGTACTTGAATAGCCTAAATGCATATAAAGGTTCTGTGGCCGCGTTTGGTGCATGGGATGCTTTTGATCGAATTTTAAATGAAAAGCGGTCGGGTTTTCCGGTTGTGAATGCATTTGATTCGTATGATTCCTACGTAAGTACACGCGATAGTGATTTGCTGTCACGTATGACGAAGGATTCATTTCGCGCGTTTGGAGATGCTGAGGTGTTGGATGGATTTATGCATTACCAAGCGATGGATTATTTGAAAAATAAGAAACCCAAAGCGATGTTTATTTCTTATGGAGAAACTGATGAATTTGCGCACGAGGGTCATTATGGTCATTACCTGAATGCTGCGCATCAATTTGATACATGGTTAGCGGACATTTGGAATTTTGTTGAAACTGATTCATTGTATAAAGGAAAAACGACTCTACTTATTACGACAGATCATGGGCGTGGAGATAAGGTAAAGTCGCAATGGACTTCGCATGGGGAGAAAGTGAAAGATTGTCATGAGATTTGGTATGCGTTGCTTGGAGCGAATGTTCCTACGATGGGTGAAGTAAGCTTACAAGAGCAGGTTTATCAAAAAGATTTAATTCACATCGTGGCTGAAAAAATGGGAATTTCGTTTAAGAGTCGGGTCCCGTAGTATTTAATAATTCGGTAACATTTGACAGCGTGGGGATGTGTAACTTCGTGTTGTATACTTAACAAATACTATATGTTTGGATTAGATCCTACGCTTCTCTTTTTGTTGTGTTTTTGTTTATTCGCGGCTTGTGCATTTGAATTTGTCAATGGTTTTCATGACACTGCGAATGCGGTAGCTACCGTCATCTACACGCACTCCTTAAAACCAACACAAGCGGTTGTTTGGTCCGGTTTTATGAATTTTTTAGGACTATTGACAGGAGGGGTTGGTGTTACGATGAGTATCATCGGCTTATTACCCACCGAACTGCTGGTAGATACCAATGTCTATCACTCGATGGCCATGGCTCTTGCTTTGTTAATTTCTGCTATATTATGGAATTTAGGCACCTGGTATTTAGGGATTCCCGCGTCTAGTTCGCATACGTTGATTGGATCTATAATCGGTATTGGTGTCGGTCATGCGTTATTGCCAGAGGCTTCTAACAAAGGGCTTTCTTCGTTGAACTGGGATAAAGTGATTGAGATAGGACAGGCATTGTTGTTGTCTCCTTTATTCGGTTTTGCCTTGGCAATTGTTTTGATGTATATATTAAAGAAGACGGTTACCAACAAGGAAATATTTAAGGAGCCAAAGAAGAAATCGCCACCGCCTTTGTGGATTCGTTCGATATTAATTGCCACTTGTACGTTGGTTTCGTTCTTTCACGGAAGAAATGATGGTCAAAAAGGTATAGGTTTGGTTATGGTAATATTGATTGCGTTTTTGCCGGGCTTTTTTGCGATTAATACTTCGCTTGACCTAGATGCTTTACGGACCCATGTAGCTACTGTTCAGCAAATAACTGCTAAGATCGATACGGCAGCATTGTCTACAAATGAGCAAGATGCATTGGTAAAAATCAAAACATCTGCGCAGGATTTACATGGAATTACTTCGAAAAACGCGGGAACTTCCAAGTTAACTACGGATCAAAAATTTGCTATCCGTAAGGCGGCTTTGACGATTAATAAATACTCCAAAAAGTTGATCGAAAGTGAATCTGTTGCTTTGTCTGAACATGATAAACAAGCATGGAAGAAGGCAACAGCGGGGTCAAAGGCTCCCTTTTTTACCTATGGGTCAAATTCTAGTTCGGGATTAGCGAGTGTGACTGATTTTGCGCCTAACTGGGTCATGTGGATGATTGCCTTGTCTTTAGGTTTAGGGACGATGATTGGATGGAAGCGGATCGTGATTACAATTGGTGAAAAAATTGGTAAAGATCATTTAACCTATGCACAAGGGGCATCGGCTGAATTAATTGCATCCTTGACGATTGGATTGGCAACGGCCTATAAGTGGCCTGTAAGTACAACGCATGTATTAAGTTCAGGTATTGCGGGAACAATGGTTGCGCAACGCGGAATTAAGAACCTACAAGGAGGTACCGTACGGAGTATTGTATTGGCTTGGGTATTAACCTTACCTGTTACAATTATTTTATCCACCGTATTGTTTTTATTTTTCCGGTGGATTGTTGGTTAAGTTTAATGAATGTATCACTTGAAACGCCATTGAATTTCGATGGCGTTTTTTTATTGTCTTAATTTTTTTCTAAAATAGATGGCACTTAGGAGACATATGGCAATTCCTATAAAACCTAGATAGCGAGTCCCGTCAAAAAAGAGTTCAGAAATATTCAATTTCGGGAAAATGAATCCAATCGTTAGAAGCATAACATTGTAGCCAAGATATCCTATGGAATCGACAATATACATCAGGAAACCAATGTTTGCTTTATGGCGTGTGATTGCAATCATGCGTTCAAACACAGAAGTAGTAATTGTTAAATAGGGTAAGTAAATACCGAAACCTGTCATGACAATTAACCAAAATGGAGAAACATGATTTTGACCCCAAAAACCAGCAATAACCAGTAGAATGAAACCGCATGCGATGGTCAGTAAACTAGTGAAAAAAGCTTGCTTATTATTTCGAATAACCACGAGGCTTCCGTTAATACTCAGAATTCCAATAGTTACCCATATTTCAGTTTGAGCATATGTTTCAGGAGAAATGGTAAATTGTAGGAATTTAGCTAATTCAGGTGCAAAATCTGACCTAATCCCTCTCAATAGTGACGCACACAAATATAGGAAGCTAAACGCCAAAATGCCTGGCCACAAATGTTTCACTAAATTTAAACGGTCGGCATGGGTCATCGGTGATCGCTCTGCCCGGTCGGCAATTTCTTGCTTTGAGGGTTTTGGGATTAGTGTTAACATCCAAACAAAAAACAAAAGGGGTAAACTATAGCATAGGCCTGCAAAAAATGGCATCCATATTTCTTGGATTCCCCAATTTAAAATGTGCAGCCCCACTGATTTTGATACGCCATCTGCAAGAATAAAACTTGAGCCTAATGCTGCGATGTAAAGTTCTGTATTTTTCTTCCCCTCTAAAAATCCCTGGATATAGCCGAAAATCATTCCTAGGGGGAGCCCATTCATAACCAGAAAAAGTAAATTCCAAGGTTTGGGGACAAGTCCAAAACCGAGTAGTGCAATTTCGGCTATACTTATGCTGATTAAAATTGCGCTTGCTCGTTTTTCCCAAGTGATGGCAGACACGAAAAAGATTCCACACCATTTTGAGAGCATGTAGCCCGCAATTTGAGAAGAAATTAAGATAGATTTCCAGTGAATACCTAGCCAATACTGATCAATATACTGGCCAGCCGTGAAGGGTTTTCGAAAACCATATACACAAAAATAGCAACCAAATGCGGCTACCATCGTCCACAGTGGATGCTTAGTCCATGGAGCGAAAGAAACAGATTTACTTTCGCGTGAGATGTAGGTGATCATTTGGTACTTATTTTCAATATTTCCCGGTAGGAACTGATTGGGTCAACCTTCAGATTTGGAATTTTAGCCAGGTCATCGATTCTTCGTAGCTTGATTGCTTCCCGATAAAATGGATTTGATTCAAATTCCTGGCATTCTTCTCCTGTCATGGGACCACCTTGTAAAGCCAAACTGATTAGGGATGGCTCGCTTAATTGACCTAAATATTCTGGCTCTTTTGTGCATAAATAGCGTTTTGCGGCTACATGCATGCGCACAGGTTCAGCAACTGCATCAATAAAATATTTTTCTAAGAATCGAAAACCTATTTCCTCATGTAAATCATCGATGCCTTGCTCGGGAGCATCATCGGGTAAGGCATGTAGCATATGCCCAACATCATGCAATAAACAAGCAACGATGAGGTGCACGTCGTAGCCTTCGGATTTGGCTAAAAAGGCGGCTTGCAGCGCATGTTCCCCCTGGGTAACTGCTTCTCCTCCGTATTCAGAATCTCCAGCTTTTAAAAAGAGATTTTCTATTTTTTCTATCAATGAGTTCATGGCAAATTTTTACTTAAATTAGTGCCTTCAATGGTGGAATAAAACGGCTTGATTCGTATTTAAAACACATTTTACGCCGTGATAATGATTTCGTAATATGCCTAATAATGTATCAATCCGAGATGCGAATGCGACGGATTCCGAAGCGCTAATCTTGCTGTTAAATGAGTTGGAAAATAACCAAGCGGATCCTTCGATTATTAATCAAATTCTAGCTAGTTACTTTGCTGACCCGTTGACCCTATTGCGCGTATTAGTAAGTTCAGCGGATGGAATTATTGGATTTGTTTCTTGTAAGGGACAATATCTTTTACATCATCAAGGCTTGGTTTGTGAAATTCAAGAACTGATTGTGACAAGTTCTCAGCAAGGCAAGTCCTATGGTAGGTTATTGATTGAGGATATAAAATTGCAGGTATTAGCGTGGGGTGCTGTTTCGTTAGAAGTAACATCGAATAAGCGAAGAAAGGAAGCCCACGCCTTTTATGAGGCTGTGGGTTTTCGAAATTCACATGAAAAGTTTACAATTTATTTTTGACCTAAATGCAAAGCTTCGCGCATTTTGGTAAATAAATCGTAGTTATGATAAATCCCGGAGAAGTTTTCTGCTCCTGGACCATAAGCAAAAACGGGAATCATTTGCCCAGTGTGTCCTTTAGTTGTAAAGGCCGCCTTAACCTCGCCTGTTCTCATATCTCCACCTATTAACGCCAGACCTCCTGTTTCGTGGTCGGCCGTGACGATAACCAATGTCTCCTTATTTTTCCGGGCAAATTCCAAAACATAACCGATGCTTTTGTCAAAGTCAATCATTTCAGCAATGGCATAGGGGGCATCGTTCGCATGTCCGCCCCAATCTATTTGAGATCCTTCAATTAATGTAAAAAAACCTTTCTTATTCTGGGATAAAAGTTCGATGGCTTTTTGGGTAGATTTTAATAATGCATCCCCGCGGCCTTCCGATATTTTTATCGGATTTTCTACGGCATACAGGTTAATTAATTTTCCTTGATGGATGGATTCCATCGAAGTAATATCTCCTAAAACTGCGTAATTCTTTTTTCGCAAGGTGTCTAATAAATTTAGCTTGTCTTGGCGGATTTCGAAATATTTTCGACCTCCACCGATCACCACATCAACATCTGTATGCAGGAAATCCGTCGCGATTTCTTCATGCATTGTGCGTTTTAATTGGTGGGCGATAAATGACGCGGGTGTGGCATCTGTAATATCACACGTGCTTATTAGTCCGGTAGACAATCCCTCTTGTTCGGCAAGCTCCAAAATTGTTATGCTTGGTTGCTTTAAGGAATCGAGTCCAATCGCACCATTGTATGTTTGTTTTCCTGTTGCGAAAGCAGTTGCACCCGCTGCCGAATCCGTTACATAGTTATCGGACGCTTGGTTTCGATGAAAACCAATTACCTTAAATTGTTCCAAATTCAGATGACCTTTATTCGCTGTTAATCCTGCATATATTTGACTGACTCCCATACCATCTCCTACTAAAAATATGATATTTTTAGGCTTGTTTTGAGCTAATGCACCTAGGCTAACGAGGCAAAATAGGATGATTTTTTTCATGTTACAGGTATAAATTTTTGATGTATTGCTGCGTAAATCCTGGGCTTGTTGTCATGCCTTTTCCGCCAATACCATTGATTATGTGGATAACGTCATCGACGGTTTTTGTATATACTTCGGATGAGATTCCCTGTAAATAGTAGCCTGCCCAAGTTTGGTCTATATCCCAATTTTCAAGGTCTGTTATGCGCTTGGCTTCATTCAGCATGATTTCGTTAATTTCGCGTGAAATTTCAAATCCAAATTGGGCACTTTTGTGAACGGGGGCATATTGATGCGAATCTCCTAAAATAATGGATCCGTCATCGGCTTGTTTAAATAGCATGTGAATTCCATATTTTTGGAATAATTCATGTTCTGGCTTTACACGTAGTTTTTGATAAGATGGACATGCATGAAAGCTCTCATATCGCCGAATGGTTAGGCCCGTTAATATATTTGATTTTAATATTTTTTTTTGGGGAGCTAAGCGCATCATTTGCAATTTACATACTTTCAATTCATCGCTTGGATAGTGTTCAGGAAAAAGGAATTGTGTGTCCCGTCCATTGGCTAAAATTACTTTGTCTGCCCAAAAGGTTTGTTTGTTTGCTGTAGTAAGCATGGCAATACCTCGTTTTTTTTCCACACCAATTACTGGGCAAAGATTTAGGTAATGTAATCCCATTGAGTTAATCAAAAAATCCCGAACACGGTGGACCATGTAAAGTGGATTCAACGATGCTTCATCAGGTAAAAATAACCCACCTCGCACATAATCTTGTTTAAAATGAGGGTTGATTTCACGTGTTTCTGACGCCGTATATAATCGATTTTTGTAGTCTCGTTCCTTTAACAATTCACTCATTTCCTCGAGTAAAACTAACTCTTCCTCGTCAGATGCTACATACCACGAACCATGGGACACAATGGAAATATCCGTTTCTTCCTGAAGTTCTTTGTAAATTTTTAGTGACCTCCTTCCATGTTCAAACCACGTATCAAGCTTTTGGCCGGAGGGGACCGCTTGGCCAAAATTTCGAAAGCTTGCCTCGAAGGGAACGGCGTCTTTTTCCAAGAGTAAAACGCTTTTATTCTTTCGAAGGGCATGATAGGCACAAAATGTTCCGATGACACCTCCCCCCACAATTATTAAGTCGTATTTTTTATTTTTAATCATGGCTGATAAAGTCAATCAAATCTGAAATTTTCAATAGTAATCCATCATTCGGATATGTCTTTAACTGGTCGTGTGTGTGCGTGCCATTGCAGACTCCCAATGCATAGCCAATTCCTGCATTTTTTCCGAATTGCAGATCGACTGGTGTGTCCCCGATGTTGATTACTTGTTTTTTGTTTTGAATTCCCAATTGTCGAACGGCATATTCGATCATATCGGGAGCGGGTCTTCCCACGCCACCAACCTCATCTGGGGTAACTGATAGATGGATGCCTGATTTATTGTTGATATTTTTATACCCTTGATTCAATGATTGACCCCAACCTAATTTTTCTAATATAATATTGGCAACATCTCGATAAAACCCCGTGGTCAATGCGATATATATTCCCTGCTGGTGCAAGAACTCAAACGTTTCTAGGCAACCCTCCGTGGTCAATACGGGCTGTGTCCGATAATGTTGCTCTAAAATATGTTTGAAGTCCTGATATGATTTTTGGGCTAATTCCTCAGTTTTTGAATGATTCTTGCCTAATTGTTCTGCCCATAATGTTCGGAACACCCCGATTTTGGCATATCCTTGTAAGGCGAGAATACGTTCATCGGAAGCATGTAGCTCGTTTTTAACAGCAGCTTGTTTAAAGCATAATTCTACTTCATGGTTGTCAAGTACTGTGGTGCCAGCCATGTCAAATACGACGAGTTTGATTGCTTTCATAGTAAAAATATTTACCAAATCTCGTCAACAATCATTAACCTAATATTAGCTCGCTGTAATCAAATTGTTAAGGCTTTTTTAGTTGAATTTTTCCAATATTGTTTAGTTACATTTTGACAATTGTCACTCGGCTTAACAATTTGAAAATCTATCAGGAGAATTCTTAACAATTATTTTGCAACGCCTCAATTTTGAGCTAATCCGTCGGGCATAGTTTTGTGAAAATTTTTATTAAACAATTCAAAAATGAAAAACTATCTACCCAATGTATTTGTGAAAAAGGGCCAAAATGTTGCTTTCTGGCTATTTTTCACCATATTTAGCTGTACGGGCTTGATTACATTCGCCCAAAATCGTACCCTGAATGGTTCGGTCGTATCTGCAAACGATCAAGCATCGATTCCTGGGGTATCTATTCGTCTCAAGGGAAGTTCAAAAGGAACAACCTCCAATGCAGAAGGTAAATTTTCTATTCAAGTAGGAGATAATGCTATTTTGCAATTTTCAATGATTGGATTCGAAACAAAAGAAGTGGCGGTGGGTTCGCAGTCAACGCTTCAAGTCGCTTTGCTCACAGACGAAAAGCAATTACAAGAAGTTGTAGTAACTGCCTTAGGTATTAAAAAAGATGTGCGTAAGATCGGCGTTGCTATTCAAAGTGTTGATGGCGCAAGTCTAGTCAAATCTCGCGAGCCAAATGCCATCAATGCACTAGCAGGTAAAGTAGCTGGTTTAACAATTGGGGCACAACCAGAATTATTGCGCAAGCCTAATATTTCATTACGTGGTAATTCCACTGTATTATATGTCGTTGATGGTGTACCCATCAACTCTGATACTTGGAATATTTCACCCGACGATATCGAAACATATTCAGTTTTGAAAGGAGCTTCAGCCTCTGCATTGTATGGTTTCCGGGGTAAGAATGGTGCAATCTTGATTACTACTAAGCGTGGTTCTAAAGATAAGCGTGGTTTCTCTGTGGAGGTAAATTCATCTACCATGATGGAAAAAGGATTTTATGCTATCCCGAAAGTTCAAGATGAGTATGGCCCTGGTGACCACGGTGTATATGCTTTTGGTGATGGTAAAGGTGGCGGATTAAATGATGGTGATTACGATGGCGGATGGGGTCCGCGTTTCAACGGTCAATTAATCCCACAATATGATTCACCCGTTGATCCGATAACGGGCGTTCGTCAAGGAACACCTTGGATTGCACGTGGGAAAGATAACTTAAAGCGTTTCTTGGAAACAGGTGTTTTATCTACGAATAATATTTCCGTTTCTGCCACGGGGGAGAAGTACAATTTACGTTTCTCTACGTCACATATCTATCAAAAAGGAATTGTGCCAAATACAAAATTGAACATCTCCAACTTTAACGTAACAGCAGATTATAAATTCTCAAATAAGTTGAAGTTTGAATCGAACTTACAATACAACCGTCAATATACACCGAACATCCCCGATGTTAATTATGGTCCCAATTCGATTATTTATAACATTGTTTATTGGGCAGGGGCCGACTGGAATGTTGCAGACATGCGGAATTATTGGCAGCCAGGGAAAGAGGGTATTCAGCAAATTTATGCAGAGTATCAGCGTTATAATAACCCTTATTTTATGTCATATGAGTGGTTGCGTGGGCACTATAAAAACGATGTAGTAGGTCAAGCGGCACTTCGTTACCAAGTGGCTGATGGACTTGAAGTCTTAGGTCGTACCCAAGTAACGACTTGGGATATGGTTCGCACAGAGAAATTCCCATATTCAGCAGGTACCTATGGACGTGATGAGCGTCGTGGTGACTACCGTGAAGATCGTCGCTCATTATTCGAAAATAACACAGAATTATTATTGACATACGATAAAGATTTGTTCACCGGTTTCAATACCAAAGTGACTGCAGGTACTTCTATGCGGACCTTCCAGTACCGCTCAATTTATGGAACAACCGATTACTTAAATGTTCCAGGTTTATACAACTTTTCGAATTCAGCAAACCCTGTTAAAATTTCGAACTTTGGTTCTGAAATGCGCGTATTATCAGCATACTATTCAGCAGATTTCACTTACAAGAATTTCCTAACCCTTTCGACAACGGGTCGTATGGACAAGTTGTCAACATTACCAACAGGAAATAATACATTCTTTTATCCATCGGTTGCTGCCTCTACGGTATTGACCGATTATGTAAAATTACCGGAGACAATTTCTTTCTTGAAATTCAGAGCTTCTTATGCAAATGTAAAAGATGGTTTAACGCAATCGACAATCGGTAATATGGCAGGTGTTTATTCCGGTGAAAACTACAATTCGCCATATGATGGACCTTCCTATACAAACTCGGCGGTTTATTCGACGGCATTTGCTTACAACAATCAAACGGCGGCGTATTTCACCAATACATTGAATAACCCAAATTTGAATCCTTCTGAGACTTCTCAAAAAGAAATTGGGATGGACTTACGTGTGATGCAAAATAGAATTGGTTTAGATGTAACCTATTGGAATTCTCAAGATGGTCCTTCGATTTTCTCATTGCCAATTTCTTCAACATCAGGTTATACCGCTGCCTTGGTCAATGGTATTAAAACAGAAAAAAACGGATTTGATATTTCATTAACAGGAACGCCTGTAAAGACAGCGGATTTTTCATGGGATGTGATTGCTAATTACGGTTCTTACATTGAAAAATTAACGGAAATTTATCCAGGTGTGAATAGCTTGAATACCTTTTTAAAGGTTGGAGATCGTGTGGATAAATTTTATGGTCGCGCTTTTGTACGTAACCCACAAGGTCAAATTATCAATGATGCATCAGGTCGTCCGATCTACGCGCCTGTGAATCAGTATTTGGGTAATTTAAATCCTGATTTTGTATATGGTATCAACAATAAGTTGACATACAAAGGAGTAAGTTTAAGCTTTCAATTTGACGGTCGTGTAGGAGGAGTAATTTCTAATTATACACAACGTCAAGCGTATCGTGGAGGACGTCACATTGGTACAACTGAGGGAATTTTTGCGGCTGCACGTCCGCAAGATGCTTTAGGTGTAAAAGCTTTCGTGGGTGAAGGAGTTCAGGTAAGTAACGGTGTTGCATTAGCGTTCGATTCGGATGGGAAAGTGACTAATTATTCGGCTTTACAATACACGCCAAATGCAACGAAGCAATTTGTTCAAGATTACGTATCACGTTATTACAACTCAGATGAGGGTAATTTGATGAGCCGTACTTTCAGTATGTTACGTGACGTCAATGTGACGTTTAATTTACCGAAAACTTGGTTTGGCAAATACGTCAATCAAGCAACTGTTTCTTTGGTGGGACGTAACTTATTGTATTTCGCTGAGAAGAAAGATATTGATTTAAATCAATACATCGGAGAGGGAAGTTCAAGCCCTCAAACGCCTTCCGTACGTCGTTACGGAGTGAATTTAAACCTTACTTTTTAATCCATATCAAGTCATCGTATATAAAATATATAAAATGAAAATCAAAAATTATTTAGTCGGAATCGTGGGAGTCGCAGCCTTAACATTGACAAGTTGTGAGAAGCCATTTGATCAATTGGAATTTGATTCCAATCGGGCTGTGAATGTTCCTGCCTCATTGGTATTACAAGGCGTTGAATATAGTATGTTCAACGACAATGGGCGTCCCTTTTCAGCGGAAATGCGCTGGAATCAATTTTATTGTTCGAATTACAATTATTATGCAACCAATGAGTATAATTTTGGTCAAATGCCTAATCAATTTACAACCTTGAAAAACGTTGTGAAAATGGAGGAGGAAGCAAAACGTGCAGGTCTATCGGATGTGAATGGTTATGCTGCACTAGGGAAGTTTTTCCGTGCTTATTTCTTCGATCAAATGTCGAAACGCGTGGGCGATTTGCCTATGACGGAGGCATTGAAAGGTATTGAGGGTGTTGCTCCGAAATATGACTCGCAAAAAGCCATTTATGTACAAATTTTAAAGTGGTTAGATGAATCGAATACGGAATTGACATCGTTGATTGCTAAAGGGCAAACTGTCTCAGGTGATATTTATTATGGCGGTGATTTAAAGAAATGGCAGAAAGCCGTGAATGCATATCGTCTGCGTGTTTTGATTACTTTGTCTAAAAAAGAAGCGGATTCAGACTTAGGCATTAAGGCAAAATTTGCTGAGATGGTTTCGAATCCTACGAAATACCCTGTCTTTGTATCAAATACTGAAAGCTTACAATTTGTTTGGAATGCATTTAATAAGTACCCCTCAAATCCTGACAATTTTGGTTTTGATGCTACACGTCAAAATATGTCTGCAGCCTATGTTGACTTATTAGTTAGCTTAAAAGATCCAAGGGTCATGATTACATGTGAGCCGGCCGGTTTTGAATTAAAATCAGGAAAGTTGCCATCTGATTACACTGCTTTTGTGGGTGCAAGCTCAGGCGAAGATTTAGCAGATATGTCATCAAAAGCTGGGATTAATAATGGTGCTGGATTTGCGCCAGGAAAGTATTCTTTCCAGAATCGTAACCGGTATTACAAAAACTACACAGCTGAGAACACGTTTATTGTTGGTTATCCTGAGCTTTGTTTTAATATGGCTGAAGGAATTGCTCGTGGATGGGCTACTGGTTCTTCGGAAGATTGGTACAAAAAAGGTATTCAAGCTTCTCAATCATTCTATGGTGTTAAAGATGGTGTAAACACGATGGTTTATTCTAAGTCGGGTTCAATGGCCGCAGCTGATCAGGTATCTTATACCGTTGATTATACATTTGCCGATTACTATGCGCAGCCAGCTGTGAAATTAGCGACGGATAAAGCCATTGAGCAAATCGTTTCACAGAAGTATTTGTCATTCTTCATGAATTCTGGCATGGAGGCCTATTTTAACTGGAGAAGAACAGGATATCCTAAGTTTTATACGGGTGTCGGTAACGGTAACTCAGGTCGCATTGCGCAACGTTGGATTTATCCCACCACAGAGCGTACGACAAATGCTAGTAATTATACGGCGGCCATTGCGAGTCAATATGCTGGCAAGGATGATATCAACGATATCATGTGGTTGATTAAATAGTCTTTTTTTAGTTTTCTAACGTTGATTAATGATTCTTATTAAGTGGCAGAACATTGTTCTGCCACTTTTTT
>DKIP01000014.1:0-9222 GCA_002454335.1 Cytophagaceae bacterium UBA6715
TTTATGAATTGTATTTGAATGGGAAACGCGTAGGAGATGACTATTTCAATCCCGGTTTAACCCAGTACAACAAGACGCATCAGTACCAAAGTTTTGACGTGACCTCCTTACTAAAATCTGGTGAAAATGCCTGGGGTGCATGGTTGAGCGAAGGCTGGTGGTCCGGAAATATTACCTACAGCGGGGATAGCTGGAACTATTTTGGGGACCGACAATCCTTATTGGCCCAATTGATAATCGAATATGCCGACGGCACCGAACAAGTAATCAATACAAATCCGTTGCAATGGAAAAGCTATAACGACGGTCCCATTCGTGTAGGTAGTTTCTTCCAAGGAGAAGTGTACGATGCACAAAAAGATGCCGCGATTGCTGGATGGACAACTGCGGATTACAGTGACAAAAACTGGAAACCGACAGCTGCGATTGCGTTGGAAGGAACAGCCTTTTTGGACAAATCGATGGACTACAGCAACATGAAATTAAGCGGGCAGTTGGACGACCGCGTACAAGTTCGCAAAGTTCTGCAAGCGCAGTCGATTCAAGAACCCCGCAAAGGCGTTTTCGTGTATGACATGGGTCAAAACATGGTGGGCTTTCCAAAAATCTTCATCCCCAATGGCAAAGCGGGTCAGGTAATCACCTTGCGCTATGCGGAAATGTTATACCCGGATTTGGCGGAATATGCGTCTCAAAAAGGGATGATTATGTTGGAGAATATACGCGCCGCTTTGGCACAGGATATTTATGTATTGAAAGGGGGCGATGAATATATCCAGCCCCGTTTTACCTTCCATGGCTATCGTTATTTAGAAATTTCGGGAGTCGACCAAGCACCTGCACTTCCACAAGTGGCGGGAATCGTGTTGTCTTCGATCAGCGAAATCAGTTCGTCGTATGAAACTTCGGACCCGATGGTCAATAAATTATGGACCAACATTACTTGGTCGATGCGTGGAAATTTCTTGTCGATTCCTACAGACACCCCGGCTCGAAATGAGCGGATGGGTTGGTCGGGAGATATCAACGTCTTCTCCAAAACAGCTACTTATTTAGCACCGGTCAACAATTTCTTACGTCGGCATTTACAAGGCATGCGGGATGTACAGCGGGCGGATGGTCGTTTCACGGATGTAGCGCCGATGGGTGGAGGGTTTGGGGGAACGCTTTGGGGAAGTGCGGGCATTGTGATTCCGTGGGAGACTTATCAGCAGTATGGCGACAAAGCATTATTGGCCGAACATTACGATGCGATGAAGCGTTATGTGGCTTTTTTGGAGACCAAACAGACATCCGAGGGAATTTTGAACGAAGGTCCACTGGGAGATTGGTTAAGTCCAGAAGGAAATAAGAATGACAATACCGCATTTTGGATGAGCTATCAGGCCTATAATTACGAGATTATGGTGAAGGTTGCGGGGATTTTAGGCTTTACGGAAGATGCAAAGAATTATGCCGAAAAAGCTGTCGCTCGGAAGGCCTTATTCAATGCCATCTACATGGATGCTGCAACGCATAAAACGGTGAAATCAGGTGTAAAAGCTCCCACGATGGGTCCGCCGAATACGGCGGCAGTTACAGGAAAAACCGACAAAGGCCAAATTGTAGATACCCAGGCTTCCTATGCTATTCCGTTGGCATTAGGCATTTTCGATGCGGCCAATAAACCTTTCGCGGTCGCGGGATTGGTGGAGACGGTGAAGCGCTCGAATACCGATGATGGCGGCTTGGCTCGTCCACCCTATTCCTTAATGACAGGCTTTATTGGAACGGCGTCCATCAGTGAGGCTTTGGCTGCAAATGGAAAACACGAAGAGGCATATCGACTATTAACGCAAAAGACTTATCCTTCTTGGTTGTATTCCGTAGCCAATGGGGCGACGACGATTTGGGAGCGCTTGAATTCGTACACGGTGGAGAATGGATTTGGGGGAAATAATAGCATGAATTCGTTTAACCATTATTCGTTTGGCGCGGTGGCGGCCTGGATGTACAATCATTCCTTGGGTATTCAGCGCGATATCGAATCTCCGGGATTCAAGCATTTCTATTTACGTCCGATTCCGGATCCGACGGGCGTATTAACACATGCCAAAGGGCATATTTCCAGTATGTATGGGAAGATTGCCAGTGGCTGGGAGGTAAAAAACGGTCGGGTTACCTATACGTTTGAAGTGCCAGCAAACACTTCAGCAAAATTGACCTTACCGGTGAAAGTGGGCACGCGCATCACGGAAGGAACACGTAAATGGGAAGCAACGGGAGATTCGTTTGTGCAGGAATTAGCAAGCGGAAAATATGTGTTTGTTGTAGAATAAGCACACCTCTTTAGGAGGCCTCTTACCTTTGGTATCCTACTTACCTTTGGCACCCCCCACTTACCTTTGGCAAACCTTGGAGGATTGCCAAAGGTACAGTTCGGGAATGAAAAAGTTGGACAATAAACTGATAAATTTATTCGCTCAGTAAATAATCAATCGCACTCACCCCCGCAGTGATATCTGCCCCCACTTTAATATGTGCTTGATGCGCTTTGGACTTCGCATATACCTCTAAATCAGATGCTTGGTCAAACGTGAACGCATATACGTGCTGGCGCAATGTCGCATCCTTTTGATTCACCGCAGTCCCCCATTCATATCCTTTCACAACGGATAATTTTGTTAAGCCTCGAAATGAATCATCAATCTCCTTGATTTGAGCGTCTGTTGCCTTGGCTGTAAAAGTAATCGTAACTACATGCTTGAGGCGATGGGGTTTTGCGCCAACGACTAGATTAATTCCCAACAAGAATGGAATGCACAAGAAGAATTTCATAAATTTCCTTTTTAGATAACGAAGTAAATAAACAACAATAATATGAAAAATGGGTACATCCTCATTTTAATGCTCATCTCACAAAGCGTATTCGGCCAAATCAAACTCCCCGCTTTGGTTGGCGATAACATGGTCCTGCAACGTGACAAGCCCACGACCATCTGGGGTTGGGCAAGTCCAGGAGAAAAAATTCGCATAGAAACACGTAATAAAGTCATTAAAACACAAAGCGATCAAACGGGGAAATGGACAGCTCAATTGCCCGCCTTTTCAGCGGGAGGGCCTTTCGAAATGCGCATCAATGAAGTCCTAATTCACCATGTACTTTGGGGCGATGTGTGGTTGTGTGCGGGGCAGTCCAACATGGTTTTGCCCATGGAGCGCGTCAAAGAATTATATGCCGAAGAAATCAAAAAGGCCCAATATCCACAGATACGTAATTTTTTCATCCCAACGGTCTCTAGCAAGATTCAAGAAAAAACCGATTTGCCGAAAAGCGTTTGGCTAGAAACCAATCCCCAAAGCGTCCTCAGCATGGGAGCTGTCACATACTTCTTTGCGCAAAAACAATTCGAAAAAAACCACATTTCCATCGGAATCATCAACGCCAGTGTGGGGGGATCGCCCATCGAATCTTGGTTAAGCCTAGACCAATTAAAAGAATTCCCAAACTACAAGCAAGATACGACACGAAGCCAATCCGCAGCGGTCAGCAAACAAGTACCTGACAAGGGATTAACCGAATCGATAAAATGGTTCGAAACAAATTACCAGCCACAAGGCTGGAAAAACTACTACATTCCTGGATTTTGGGAAGATCAAGGACTCAGCAATCTCAATGGCGTGGTGTGGTTCCGTAAAGAAATCGAGCTGACAGCCGAACAAGCAAATTTACCCGCGAAAATCTTCATGGGTCGGATTGTGGATGCCGATGAAATGTATGTCAATGGCACGCGAATCGGGAACATTACCTACCAATATCCCCCACGTCGCTACGAAATCAAACCTGGTACTTTTCATCCCGGAAAAAACATTCTGGTAATTCGTGTGAGTAATCAAGCAGGCAAAGGAGGTTTTGTGCCCGACAAACGCTATGAAATGCAATTGGGTAATGAATCCATTTCCCTTATCGGACAATGGCAGTATAAGGTGGGTTCAGTTTGGAACCCCTATCCTGAGGTTTCCACTGCGCAGATGTATAGCCCAACGGCCTTGTATAATGGCATGATTGCGCCGCTCATTCCCTACAGCTTACGTGGAATCTTGTGGTACCAAGGGGAATCCAATACCAGCAAAGCCCAAGATTATAAAGAACTATTAAAGGCTTTAGTCGTGAACTGGCGAACGAAATTCCATCAGTCGGAATTACCATTTATTTATGCGCAATTACCGGGTTTTGGCGACCGACAATTTCTTCCAGTTGAAAGCAATTGGGCCCAATTACGTGAAGCGCAACGCAAGGCAGCAGGGGAAATTCCCAACAGTAAAATGGTCGTAGCCCTTGACCTCGGCGAATGGAATGACATCCACCCCTTGCGAAAAAAGCCTTTGGGCGAACGCTTTGCCGATGCGGTGGCTCAGGAACCCACTGGGCCGAAAATCATGAAGGCCACAAGAAAGGAAAACAAAATTGAATTGGAATTTAACCCGGAAGGCGGACCATTGAAAATCGACAAACGTGATGAAAACGAATTGCAATATTTCGCTATTGCCGGGAAAGATCGCAAATTTGTTTGGGCCAAAGCCTACCTCGAAAATAACAAGGTCATCGTTTCTTCCGATGTAATTAGCGAACCCTCATTCGTTCGATATGCTTGGGCAGATAATCCTGAAGGGAATTTGACAAATGACACGGATCTGCCAGCTGGACCCTTCGAAATAGAAGCTAACTAATGCGGTGATTTTTTTGATACACAGACGGTGATATCCCTTCCTGTTTTTTGAAAACTCGATTAAAATAGGAAAGATTTTCAAAACCCGATTCGTAGCAACAAGCCGTGATACTCATGTCTTGTAACAATAATTGTTTCGAATAATTAATGCGGTATTGATTGACAAAATCCGTGTAGGTCAACAAAGTCGTCTTCTTGATGTAACGACAAAAAGCCGGAACCGTTAGACTCAATTCCTCGGCAATCAGTTCCGTATTAATTTTGTCTTGAAAATGTTTCTCCACATATTGGTACACCCTCGCCATCCGTTCCTGTTGTTTCAAAACTTGTTGGCTCGCAATCGGCCGAACGCGCAAGGAAATCGCCGTTTCACTTTCTGCTAATAATTGAAAAATATATAATAACTCGACAAATTGGTCAAAACGACTCAAGGTTGGAATTAACTTCATGCGCTCCCCGACCAGAAGTTTCGTTTCGCCATCAAAGGCTATACCTGATTTCGCACGCTCCATTAATGCCCTTACTTTTTGCATTTCAGGGACCTGACCCATGCGGACCTGAAAATAATCAGGCGGAAACTGAATCACGACCGTTTCCACACGTGTTTTAGCACCATAATCAAAATTCAAATGCGGGATATTCGAACCAATCAATGCCAAATCCGAACCATAATAGGTCGAAACATGATCGCCAATGTGCCGAATTCCGCGCTCCGCCTCCACATAGACCAATTCGATTTCGGGGTGAAAATGCCAATAAAATACTTCGTTGAGCTGCGGTGTCAGCAACAATCGAAACGAACGCTCCGAATCGGGTTGAATCTGTTCTAATTTTAATTTCATTAACATAAATATATCAAATTTAAACCCAAATTATCAAAATAAATCAATACAGTTCAAATAGTTGTCAATAAGGCGTTAATCGGAAAGCCATAAAATGCAGAGATTTGTCAAAAGAATTTAACCTTACCTGCTATGCAAGACAAAACCATGATTCCGAACAATGCCCATTATGAAATTCCAGGAAATCCATCTACGGCAAAAAGTAGCCAACTATCCTTAAACAATCGCACAAATGGAGAGGCCTTGCGCGTATTGAGTGAGGAAGATTGGACATTTTGGAAAACCAACGGCTACATCGTCATCAAACAAGCCGTTCCACGCGAACAGGCGTTGGAGACAGCCAATTTCCTTTGGGAATTCGAAGAGAAAGACCCCAATGATCCGAGTACTTGGTATACAGCCCCGCGAGCTGAAATGAAAATGAAGGAGCTAGGAGGAACGGGCATGGTGGAATGTTACAACAATCAGCATCTTTGGAATAACCGACAAATGCAACGCGTATATGATGCCTTTGTAGACATTTGGGGAACGGAAAAATTATGGGTGACGATTGATCGCGCGAATCTCAATTTCCCCATTCGACCTGGCCATGAATACAAGGCTTTCATTCACTGGGATTATGATCCGGAAACCAAACCCGTTCAAGTCCAAGGCGTATTAGCGCTCGTAGACCAAACCGACGAAAACATGGGTGGATTTCAATGCATCCCAGAATTATTTAGAAACTATGATACTTGGAAGTTAACCCAGCCTGAAGACCGCGATCGTTTCAAACCGGACACGACGGGCTTCACGCCAACCAAAGTAAAAATGGAGGCAGGCGATTTATTAATTTTCAACAGTTTGCAACCCCACGGCATTCGAGCAAATCACAGTGATCAAGTGCGTTGTGCTCAATACATTTCCATGATGCCGGCAGAAGAAGATAATGATGCACTGCGTGAATGGCGCGTAAATTCCTGGAGAAACCGCATTGCCCCTGAAGGATATGCCTTCCCGGGTGACCCACGTAACTGGGAACAAACCAAATATGATACCGCCAAACTCAATCCTTTGGGAGAAAAAATCCTTGGATTAAGCAAGTGGTAATGAAAAGGCTCAAGAAATCTTGAGCCCTTTTTGTTTGATTTATGTAATTATCTATTTGAATATTGTATAAAATATACACGATTGAGCCCTTATCTTTGTTTGATTTATATTTAATTTCAGCATAGGGCCATGGAACAAGTTGAAAGTTTACAAGCATTTTACCAGCGAAAATTCAATTGGATTCCTGAGAACCTCAGTAAGAATTGGGGCCATTTCAATGTTTTCAAATTAGACCCTTACATTGGCTCTGGCGCAGAACCTGTTCCTTATCGTCGGCGAGATTTTTACAAAATCACACTAGTCAAAGGATCAGGAACGATTTATTACGCAAATAAAATTGTTGAGGTAAAGGAAAATGCCATATGCTTTTCTAATCCACTCGTACCCTATAAATGGGATTCCACCGAAAACTTGAGCTCAGGGTATTTCTGTATATTCAACTTCGACTTTTTCCAACAATACGGGAATTTTTTATCCTATTCGCTGTATCAGCCAGCGGGAACTCAGGTCATTGAATTGAGTGATGAAGGTTACGAACAATTTCAACAAATTTTTGAAAGGATGTTGGCCGAAATTAATTCAGAATACATTCACAAATATGACATGTTGCGTAATTTGGCTCTTGAGATGATGCATACTGCACTCAAATTAGAGCCTGCAAATTCCACAAGGTATTCGCCGGGGAATGCAAATCAAAAAATTTCCATGTTGTTTTTGGAACTATTGGAGCGTCAATTCCCAATTGAAGGGGCGCATAACAAAATAAGGTTGAAAACCCCATCCGATTTCGCGAACCAATTAGCTGTGCACGTCAATCACCTGAATCGTGCGGTGAAGGAAACAACCATGAAAACGACATCACAACTCATCGCGGAACGCATTAGTCAGGAAGCTAAGTTGATCCTAACACAGAGCGAATGGAGTATTGCTGAAATGGCAGATGCGCTTGGATTTAATGAGATCAGCTATTTCAATCACTTTTTCAAAAAACAAGTGGGCATCAGTCCCGCGAAATACCGAAACAACATTCACCATGGAAAAACGAAAATTAGGTAATAGTGGCTTAGAGGTCTCCGCTATGGGACTAGGCTGCATGGGCATGAGCTTTGGTTATGGACCTAAAGCTGATGAAAATGACATGATCAAAATCATCCGGGCAGCTGTGGAAAAAGGCATTACCTTTTTTGACACGGCCGAGGTATATGGTCCCTTTATTAACGAAGAATTAGTAGGAAAGGCATTAGCCCCATTTAAAGGCGAAGTGGTCATCGCGACCAAATTTGGCTTTCATTTAGACCCGAACCAAGGATATAAAATGAACGGATTGGATAGTTCACCAGCGAATATTCGCAAAGTTGCCGAAGCCTCGTTAAAGCGACTAAAAGTAGATGCCATTGATTTATTTTACCAGCATCGCGTAGATCTCAACATCCCCATCGAAGATGTGGCTGGCACAGTTAAAGAGTTAATCAGGGAGGGGAAGGTCAAACATTTTGGCTTGTCGGAGGCGGGAGCAGCCAACATCCGTAAGGCCCATGCGGAAATGCCGGTAACGGCCTTACAAAGTGAATATTCTTTATGGACTCGGGAGCCTGAACAACAAATCATCCCGACCCTGGAAGAATTAGGTATCGGCTTTGTTCCATTTAGTCCACTTGGAAAAGGTTTTTTAACGGGAAAAATTGACGCGAATACGGAATTTCATGAAACTGATTTCCGCAGAACCGTGCCTCGTTTTTCCGAGGAGGCACGTGAACATAATCAGAAATTGATCAACGTTTTGGCAGGCATTTCGCAAGAAAAAAATGCAAGTCCGGCACAAATTAGTTTGGCATGGTTATTAGCTCAAAAACCATGGATCGTACCCATTCCGGGGACGACGAAAATGCATCGCATGCAGGAAAATTTTGATGCCATTCAACTGCAATTAAGCGCAGATGACATCAAGAAAATTACCGAGGCGACTTCCCAAATCGAAGTTCAAGGAGATCGTTATTCCGCTGCTGCCATGGAGGCATTGGCCAAAAGTTAATTTTTTAACCTCTTTTCAAATACTAGAATCAACCCTTTGTAAATCTTCTGTACAACCCAATCATGAAATTATTAAAATCAATCTGCCTAATCTTATTTATACAATTCAACAGCTTAGCTGACGTAACATCGGACTCAACAAAGAAGGAACTTCAATTCGCTACTACAACCACGATCACCAACAACGGAATTTCCATCATACCCATTTTTACCTTGGGAAAACCTGCTGCGATCATCAACTTTACCGTTGGACGCAAATTGACCTTTGAGCCTGAATTCCGTGTTTCTTTGGAGGGAAAACCTTGGTCCTTCATCTATTGGTTTCGCTACAAATTAGCCAAAACACCCAAATTTACTTGGAGTGTAGGAGCCCATCCTGCGATTATTTTCAAGACTATTCCCGTGACAATCAATGGAAACAACGAAGAGGTATTGCGAGCTCAACGCTTTTTGGCAGCCGAAATGGCTCAAAATTTCCGCTTTAACAAACACGTTAATTTAGGTTTCTATTACCTCGTGGGCGCAGGAAGTGTGGAAAACAAAACCAAACC
>DKIP01000014.1:9383-10168 GCA_002454335.1 Cytophagaceae bacterium UBA6715
GCATAAAACAAGCCCTGTCACACTTTCCTATTTTTATAACCAACCGATTAATTCTTCCATTACGGGAGGAAAAGATCCGGTCTGGAATGTAGGCGCGACCTATGCCTTCAATAAATTATTTACGCGCAAATAAATGAAAAGCCCGGCATAACAACCGGGCTTTTTGATTACACTTATTTCAATCCATAAATTTTTACTTGTCGCATAGACCAAGGAATCTCGTCAGCCACTTTCGTAATACCTTCTACTAATTTCAATCGGACAAATTTCGTTTTGACTTGATCAAAACTCACGACATTATCCCCTTCTTTTCCTTGGTAATTTGCCACATGAGTATGCCAATTGATGCCATCCAATGAAGTTTCGATTTGCAAAAGTTTTGGATAGGTTGGAATCATCGTAGGTGCAGCGCCTGGTACCGGTTTCGATGGGCGCTTGAACATCGAGGCAGAACTAAAATGGAATTCTGACAAATTCATCGACTGAGGGAATTCGATTTGATACCACATGTCTTTAGCCTGCGTAATACCCGTAGACCAACCCTCAAAATTTGTTGCACTTCGAGGAGAGGCATTACCACCCACACGTGTTGAAACCGTATTGCTGGCTGCAAATTTCCATGTAGCATCCGCTGGAAATTCCTGCGGAACTTGACGCATTAAGGATTCAAATTTGTACATAGATTTTTGATTCGAGGTTTTAGCACGAATCGCCGCAACTTGTTGGGGCGTCACAAATGAAGCATCATTCGACAAACCATTGCGGATATAAGAAACGACATCGGC
>DKIP01000014.1:10313-14600 GCA_002454335.1 Cytophagaceae bacterium UBA6715
GGATGCGATTGAATACGGAAGCTTCCTGCTAAAGCTGGGGCAAGTAACTTATTATTCCCCATCGATTTCCCCATGCCGTCATTGCCATGGCATTGTGAACACAGTTCAGCAAATACCAATTCACCGCGAGCCAAAATTTCCTTTTGGTCTTTACTCAATTCTGTCCCATTAAATGGCCCGTTTTGACGAGGTTTTGGAGGCGCGATGGTTTGTTCCCCCACTAACTTCACTCCACCTGTTGGATGTATCGCTAAGCTCGCCTTAACCTGCGTTTCTAGTTCGGGAGCCTTCACAAACTTCGCAGAGAAAATCGCTTGCATCGCCACCTCAGGATCCTTGTCCAACATGCTTTTTTGATAGGTTGTAGCGAACGATTTATCCCCTGCTTTGTACAGTGTTTCCGAAGCCTTTAAAGCTTGAATACGGATTCGAGGATTCGAATCACTTACCATTTTTTGAATCGTTGCTACATTCAAAGCGCCTAAACCTTCAAGCGTCCAAAGTGCATGGATTCGTCCATTTATTGTCGATCCACTTAAGGCCATTTGCTTCAGGGCCGGAACGACCGATTTGTCTTTCCGTAAGACCAGAACCTGCTGCGCCATGTCTTGCCACCAGCCATTTGAATGGTTAAGGTAGCTTACCAATTTCGCAGATTTTTCGTCATACATCCGAGCTTGCTTTTTGTCACGCTCTTGGCCATCATAGGTGATACGCCAAATTCGGCCTAGACCCACAACTTTATCTAATCGATACTGATCAATTTTCAACCGTAAATAAGAATCTTTAGGCGTCCATTGTCCTTCCTGAATTATGCCATGGTACATGTCTACAATGTACATCGTTCCGTCGGGAGCCGTAGCCATATCCACTGGACGGAATAAGGGATCCGTTGATTTCAAAAATTCCGACTTTTGATCTTGGTACACATTATGTAAAGTCGTCAAGCCCTCCTTAACCACGGGGTTTATTTGTCGGACGATCCGCGCCACAGGTTCCCCGTAAAATAACTGACCACGCAAAGATGCAGGCAAACGGTCACCCCGATATATGTCATTTCCGGCAGAACCGGTTACACGATTTAGCGAACCATCTGGTTGGCGAATTTCATCCATTCCTCCTTGCATATCAGCCACTTTTACCGCAGCCCCCCAAGGTACTTCGAAACCTTTCGCTAGTTCATTGGGGACATCATAGTTCCCATACTGAATGGGAAATTGGAAATAAGACGGGACCCCTGAGGCGCCCCCTTGAAACCATAATTTACCGTTATCATCTTGGGTAATGCCCCATTGTGCCCGATTTGCCCCTGTTTTTTCGCGAATAATTCCATTCGGTGTCTCTCGGATTCGAAAAGCATTGACCGTACTGTATAGCCAATTATCCATCCCATAAAACAAGAAGGCTTGTTGGTGCTCCACATTTCCAGAACGACCATATTTAGTGGTAAAAAGTTCTTTTTTATCTGCCTTTCCGTCGCCATTCGTATCCGTGTACTTATAAACATTATCGGCATCCGACTCCATCGTTAAAACAGCATCCTTGCCGTAAGGCAATACAAAACGCGGAAAAATAAGTTTATCGACAAAGGTCGTCCCGGTCTCATAGACACCATCGTTATTTTTATCTTCCCAGCGGGAGATCCGGCTGATAGGTTCAAGCTCGTTTTTGGAGTCAGCATCTAACATGTAGGACCGTAATTCGAGGACATACATTCGCCCATTACCATCAAAGACGATTTCGCCGGGTTGTTCGATGGCAGGCTCTGTTAAAACCGCTTGAATTTTATAGCCAGGTGGCAATTGAAATCGTTTGGCCTCTTCTTCCACAGAGAGTGGTTGGATTGGATCTTTAGGGAGTAAGTCGATTCCCTTCCAGTTTTCGTCATTTGGGTCGACACCTGCAGGAATACGTAGCGTATCTAAGGTACTTGGCTCGACTAAAATCGGTTGTTTAGCGGCACTCAAGGCCATCAAGAGGCCCAAGCCAAGCAGGCCAAAAGATAAAATTCGTTTCATAGGTCTAGTATTTGAGGACAATGTCAGAATGAAAGAACAAATGAATGTCCTGATTTACAATTATTTATAGACGAAAGTTGAAAATTTCTAGATAAGAATATCTAAGCAGCTAATAAGTAGACTCCATTTTTAATCCCCAAGAAATGTTGGTAATTTTGCAGCTTAGTTAACCAAAAACCTATGACGCAAGCATCATCGCGGACCAAAATCATATTAATTCTTGGAATTCTATCGGCTATCGGGCCTTTGTCCATCGACATGTATCTTCCTGCTTTCAAGAATATTGCAGAAGCTTTAAATTGCTCACAGGAAGAAATGGGATATACCTTATCGAGTTTCTTTTTTGGAATTTGTCTAGGCCAATTAATCAGTGGGCCATTATTGGATCATTTTGGGCGGAAAAATGTGTTGTACATCGGGCTGTCCATTTATGTGCTGAGTTCCATGGCTTGTGCCTTTGCTCCATCGGTTGAAGCATTAACCCTCTTCCGCTTGTTTCAAGCACTCGGCGGAAGTGTGGGAATGGTTGCCCCCAATGCGGTCATTCGCGAAACATTTGAAGAAAAAGAACGTCCCAAAATCATGTCATTAATGATCTTGATTCTTGGCGTTTCGCCCATATTAGCCCCATCATTAGGAAGTCTTTTATTGACATTAGCAAGTTGGAAAGCCATCTTCTTAGTCCTAGCCAGCATATTGTTGGTTATCATCTTCTTAATAAGATCATGGTTGCCTGAAAAGATCAATCACGAAAAACGAGGGCCGTTTAAAGTCGGAACGATTGCCAAAGCTTACCGTGCATTATTCAAGGAAAAAGAATACTTAATTTTTGCCTTTACGGGGGCAATTGGTGCCGGAAGTATTTTCACCTATGTGGGGGGTGCGCCTTTGACTTTCTTGAACTATTATCAAGTAAGTGAGTCTAAATTCGGCTTGTTGTTTGCCATCGTAGCATCCGGAATTATCTCCGCGAGCCAATTAAATCACATCGTTTTAAAGAAATACAGCAGTTTGCAGGTATTACGTGTGACATTGCCGACTCAATTAAGCCTAGCTCTGATTTTAGCCATCTTATCTAAGCTGAATTTGATGACGATGGAACTGAACATCTTCTTGCTCTTTTTGATTATGGGATGTCAGGGTTTTAATTTTCCCAATGTGGCAACCTTAGCCTTGCGACCTTTTCATCGCGGGGCAGGAACAGCCTCTGCGATGTTGGGATCTATCCAAATGGCTTGGGGCGCAGTTTGTTCGGTGCTAGTAGGTTTACTTTTCGACGGGACACCATTTACCATGGCGATTATCATATTCGGATGTGCGGCGCTGGCAAATGTAATCTTGTTTGGTGTGGGAAGAGGGATTGTACAAAGTCGCTAGTCGTCAGTCACTAGTCGACAGTTGAATTAAACGAGTAACATGACCGAATTTCAACACGACAATACAAAGAAATAATACTAGCGACTGACGACTAGTGACTAGCGACTGAACTCAACATTCCTCGCTTTCATCTATACATTCGACCGCTGAGCAGAAAAAATAACAAACTAAAAGTCACCAAATGTATCTTTGGGATACAATAATATTCAATCCGCCTAATGAAAAAATTCATTCTCACTACCCTTGTTTCGATAAGCGCACTATTTGCATTTGCGCAAGTACCAGGAGCCCCAGCTGGGGCTAAAATGCCCGACATGAATCGCGGCCACGTCTATGGAAAAGTCGTTGACGACCAAGGAAAGCCCGTCGAGTTCGCATCGGTTGTTTTATTAAAAACGACAATCGATCCGGCAACAAAAAAACCAAAGGATATTTTGGTAAAGGCCCAACAAGCTGAATTGAACGGGGACTTTAATTTCAAAGAGATTCCTATCAATGTGAAATTGAAAATCAAAATCAGCTTTGTAGGTTTTATAAATTATGAAGCTCCAATCACTTTCGCAATGCCTCCTATGGGTGGTATGAAACCTGGCCAAGCACCGGATCCAGAAATGATGGCGAAAATGATGGCAGCCTTCGAAAAAGATTTGGGAAATATCAAATTAGCAACCGATTCCAAAGAACTTGACGCTGTTGTAGTAACAGGAACCAAGGCACTTGTTGAAATGGATATCGATAAAAAATCCTTCAACGTAGGACAAAACATCGTGACTTCTGGAGGTACTGCCATCGACGTGATGCGTAATATTCCATCTGTTCAAGTGGACATCGACGGCAACGTAAAAGTGCGTAATGCAAACCCGATTTTATTCATTGACGGTCGGCCTACCAC
>DKIP01000014.1:14736-15164 GCA_002454335.1 Cytophagaceae bacterium UBA6715
ATGGTGAATGCAGGTGTAAACCGCAGAGGGGGTACCAATTTGATGGGGAATTTCAGTTACCAACAAAACAAATGGAACTTGACGGCAACGATCATGAACATGATGGAGCGAAATGTTTCCAATGGTTATAGCGATCGTCAGGCGAACATTGGTGGAATTCAATCTTCCATTTATCAAAACCTAGATAACTCAACGAAAGGCTTCATGCTTTTCCCGCGTTTCTCTGCTGATTATGCGGTAACAAATCGGTCTACGATAACTTTAGGTGCATTCTTCGGTGGAGGTGGTCAATTTAGACCCAATGAAACCTTGGACATCACGAGCACCGTGAATGGCGTAAAATCATTCAGCAATCGTTACACGGAAAGTTTGCGTGAGTTTAAACCACAAGGTTTCCAATTGGGCTTTAAGCACACCTTCCCGAAAGC
>DKIP01000083.1:0-2329 GCA_002454335.1 Cytophagaceae bacterium UBA6715
AAAGGATCCTTCAAAAACTTGTATACTGGGACTCCTAATTCTTTTCCATGCGAACAAGCATCGGAACAAATAGTCCAACGCTCATAATTAATCGCCTGGTATTCAGCTAATTTTTGAATTCGAATTGGATATAAATGGCAAGATATGGGCTTACGAAAATCAGTTTTACCGGCAAAATATGCCTGCTCGATCCCACATTTCAAATAGCCTTTCTCATCGTAAATCGCATAAACACATTCACGCCCCGCGATTATCGGAGTAGAATAATCCCCATCGGGCTCTAAAATATAATTTCCTTGCTTCGCTAATTCCGATAAGCCATCTTCGGATAGAAAAGGTTTAATTTCGTCTTGAATTCGATCCAAAATGGCTAATTCATCTTGCTCCAAAGGTGCACCCAAATCCCCTTCCACACAACAAGCTCCTTTGCATTTTGTCAAATCGCAGACAAAATACTCATCTGCCACATCTTCACTAATAACTGTATCGTCAATTAATATCATAGAATTCAAAATTTACACAAAGGTAAAGCTAATTCCACGATGCGCAATAAAAAGCAAGGGCTTCCGTTAAATGAAATATTTTGGTAATTTTACAATTGCATCAATTAATAAGCCCGCTTGAAAAAATCCTTCCTACTTATACTGCTTCTTTTATCTGTTGGAAACCTTTGGGCTAACCACGCCATTCCGGATACTATTTCCATTGGGAATGTCCGTGTATCCATTCATCCTTCCGCAAAACCCATTTTTGAAAAGGAATTTGCTATGTTGGGGGCCAATAAAAAATACGTCGCTTCGCTTGTCGACAAGATGCGCCTCTATTTCCCTGTCATTGAACCCATTTTAACGCAAGGAAACATCCCGCCTGAATTTAAATTTTTATGTGTTCAAGAAAGTTCTTTGAACCCAAACGCCATCTCCACTTCGAATGCAGTCGGATATTGGCAATTTAAATTAGAAACAGCCAAAGATGTGGGTCTAAAGGTCGATCAAGATATAGATGAGCGCCGACACATCATTGAAGCAACCAAAGGAGCGGTCAACTATTTTACACGCAACAACGGGGTTTTAAACAACTGGGTTAGTACATTACTCTCCTATCGGGTTGGACTTGGAACAATAAAAAAACTGCCTTATGCTAACAATTGGGCAGGAAAAACGGAAATAGAGGTTGATTCCTCGACGGACTGGTACGTCTTGCGCTTTTTAGCTTACAAAGAGTTTTGGGCCGAACAAATGGCAAGCCTTCCTGTCCTAAATGACAGCACAAATTTAATTACGCATGTAGATACCAAAGGCAAAAACTTATACGAATTGTCGGATGAATTAAAAATCTCTTACGACGATTTAAAGCGCTATAATGCCTGGATTTTAAAAGATTGGATTCCCTCAGACAAGAGTTATACGCTCTATCATCCTTCGAATCTAAAGGTTTTCAATTCCGAAGAAATCAAACAAGAAGAACCCATATTTACCGCTTCTGTCGATTCAACGAAATTATATGTTCCTACCAAGAAGGTAAAAACGCAAAACAAACAGATTCTCAGCGACCAATTTGAAATCCGAACACATACGGTTGTTTCAGGCGACAATTTAAGCAACATCGCCGCGCGATATGAGATGAAATTAGCCGACTTGCTACGTTTAAATGACATGAATTTGTCTAGCATGATTACCATTGGTCAAAAAATCAAGGTTAATCGCCGAGTTCCGATGCTTGAAATCATCGCACAAAAATTAGATGAAAAAAGTGCTAAAGAAGAACCTATCAAAAAAGCTCAAGCGGCACCTGAACAAGATTTCAAAGTAGAAGTAGAAGAAGTTCGCAAGATCTCTTCGAATGATTCGGAAAAGTCCTTTTACATCGCTCCAGCGGAATCTCGAGAAATTGTGATTAAATCAGATGCAAAGGAGGAAACCAAGATTATGGAGCAAACACAGGTTAATCCTACGAAAGAAACGCCAATTGTTGCACCAGAAGTAGCTAAGCAACCTGCGGGAACCGTTTTCTATATTCATGAAGTTGAGGCTGGCGAAACCTTGTTTAAGATTTCAAAAATCTACCAAGTCAGCATGGAAGACCTAATCAAATGGAATAACTTGGGCAAAAACCCAAGTATTCGAGTGGGGCAAAAAATCAAATTGAAACCTTAGATTACCCGGAGCATGTAAAGCCCGTCACGAAGAGGCAACAACATTTTTTCTACCCGAGGATCTTCCAAACACTTTTGATTAAAATCACGCAAAGCATTTGTGGATTTATCTGTAGCCTTAGGATCAACGATTTTACCGCTCCAAAGCACATTGTCAACTAAAATCAATCCACC
>DKIP01000083.1:2432-2961 GCA_002454335.1 Cytophagaceae bacterium UBA6715
GCATCGATAAAAACCATGTCGATGGGACCATCAATGCTAGCTAATTCTTGTTGCGCGTCTGCAATCCGATAATCGATTTGTTTCGCATAATCAGATCGATCGAAGAAGGAACGCGTGAAACTTTCCAACTCCTCATTAATATCAATCGTAATCAATCGTCCGTTGGGCTTCAAACCTTCCGCTAAACATAGGGCTGAATAACCCGTATACGTACCTATTTCAACGATTAATTGCGGAGAAATCAGTTTGGACAACATAGACAAATACCGTCCCTGTAAATGACCTGATAGCATACGTGGCTGCAAAATGCGCGCATGTGTTTCACGATCCAAGGATTGCAATAAATCAGAGGGTTTATCTGAAAACTGTCTCGAATACTCTTCGATGGCCTCGTCGATGAATTCCATTACTTGATTCCTGTATAAAAGAAGTCCAAGGATTCTGCAGGCATGTCACTCAAGAAATAATCATCTACCTGAATCGAATTAACCAAATCATTGCTCGATTTCGAAATCGATAAGCGACTCAA
>DKIP01000036.1 GCA_002454335.1 Cytophagaceae bacterium UBA6715
GATTCACCAAATGTCAGCAAATTATGATCCGGATCTAATAGGCTAAACTCCTGTTGGCCCCAGGGTTTTTTCGCCAAAGCGCCATTGGGATGGATGGGAAAATTATTCGCGACCAATTCCTGATAAAACGCTTCGATGTCAACGGTTTGAATATAAACCTGCCCGTAATTTTCTAAGGGATTTAATTCAGGAAATTCAAAAAAATGGATTTCAATTGCGTCCTTTTTTACTAATATATAATCCCCATAGTCGGCAATTTCCTCAAACCCCAAACCTTGCATATAAAACGCTTTGGTCTTTCGTTTATCGCGCATGGGAAGTTTGGGGATAATTTTTTCAAGCATACCTTATTGAATTAACAACCGCCTTGATTGGCTTTACGTTTGAAAACGAATTTATGATCTTTAGTTACATAGCTGGCCGTTAAAATGGGATAGGCGTATTTAGGAGCCTTCGAAACATGATGGCTTTTGATAAGGATTTTGTCATTCACTTGCAGGCTACGCAAATCATCAAACTCGTTGTAAGATTCATCCCCAAAAGCTAGCATATATTCCACCCCATCAATCTTGACCATAAAGCCATATCCGACGCGAGAACCTTCCGGCAAACGGAGCGAGCTAACAACACCCATTATTGAGGCATTTCCTCGTATCGCCCGATTAATTTTCATCGCACCCACATGCACTTTTTTTCCAATAGGTGAGTCTTCCCATAATTGGAACTCAACCCCAGCGGGTGAGGCTTGCCAGCTTTTGAAGCTAGCCCGATTGTTCCCAACTATTGTGGGCTTAATGGCCTTGACATCACTTGTATAAAATAATCCGCTGAGCCCAGCAAGCGATAACAAAAGCGCGTACATCAAGATCTTCATAAGTTGAGCGTTAGATTAATAGGACAATATACAATAAATATTCCCTCAACATAACGAGGCTAAGAAATATAAACTCGGCGAAATTCGAAACTCAATTGAATCGGTTCAAATTTAATGACTCTGCCAACCATCGATAAACCCAGCCTTAATCGCTTCGTAGTTTGAGAGGACGAAGCCAACGACAATAATCCAAAGGATCATTTTCCAATTATTTTTGATAAGTGTTTTTAAGTCGGCAATTAACTGATTCATATCGGTGATTTTAATAGTAAGATTAAACTCATAGGGTTTCGTTTCCGCCTTTGTCGAATATTCGGACAAGTCTGTTTTTAATGCTTCCCCTATTACCTTCAAAGAATGAAGACTAGGTGTCACCTCATTATTCTCGATCCGCTGAATCGTTCGAAGCGTTAAGCCCGTTTGTTCGGCAAGTTCTTTTTGAGAATAATTCAAACTTGTTCTGATTTCCTTTAATCGTAAACCAAATTCCATGTGCAAATATGTATCATTAGCCTGAAAAATATGATGACATGATGACGACATTTTAGCGTCATCTGTCCAATAAAGCAACAATAATACACACGGAATAAATTGTTTCCCAAAAAAGACTTTTTCAATTTCAACGAATACACATAATGACTAACAAAAAAAGCCTAAATATTTATTTAACTTGACGTACTAAACCTAATAAATCGATGAAAAAGACACTCCTTGCGATTTTTACTTGTATTGCTTTCCACACAATCGCTCAAGATGGCACCATTTATCCATTAGAAACACCCAAAGAGCCCAATGCGATTCCGTTAAACACGGGCTCAGTAAAGGATCAACCTGCACCTGAAACTTGGTTTCGTCAATGGGGAGACCCCATGGCACGCAATATTTCAACAGCAACCTTAACTCCCTTCTTTCCCGAAAAAGGCAAGGCCAATGGCGCTGCAGTGATAGTTGCTCCGGGAGGCGGATACCGCTGGCTTTCCCTGGGAAATGAAGGATGGGAAGTTGCGGAAGCGTTGGCCAAACAAGGCATTACAGCCTTTGTTTTGAAGTACCGCTTGTTCCCAACCCCCGAAAAATTAGAAGATTTTAGCGCTTGGATGAACCGCCCACGTCCCGCTCCTACAAAAACAGATAGCACTGCCAAAAATACAAATCCCATGGCGCAAATGGATCTGTCGAATCAATTGCAAGATGCCGAGGCAGCCTATGCGATGATTATCAAAAATGCAGCAGCTTGGGGCGTTGATACAAAACGCATCGGAATGATTGGATTTTCTGCCGGCGCTGGATTGACGATGCATGCAACCTTGCACTCGAAAACCATGAAATTAGCGTTCATTGGGCCGATTTATGGAGGCATGGGACCTGTAAATGTCCCAGAAAATGCGCCACCGATGTTCAACGTCATTGCTTCAGATGACTTCTTATTCAATGGACAGTTTGGGGTGATTGATTCCTGGTTCAAAGCCAAAAAACCGGTTGAATTTCATTTATACCAAAATGGTGGACATGGTTTTGGCTTAGGCAATCCAAACCGAACAAGCAATAAATGGTTTGATGCCTTTGTACATTGGTTGACAGTTAATAAATTTTTAATAGCAGGAAAGGAAGAATAAACCAATGATTCATTCACTATTTGCAAAAGCATTAGACGAAAGAAATAGCATCGCACTTGATCTCAGTGCTTCAAATACGGAATTGAATTCCTCCATTTATGGGAATACATCCGCCTTCTGCGAATATATCACAACAAAATTAGCGGGTAAGATAGGCTATGGAGGCTATTTAGAACATCGAGTGATTTATGAGTCACACGAGAACTTTGCAACGGCCTCCGCCGATTTCCGAAATATTCATTTGGGCATGGATTTTTGGGCCGACGCGGGTACCCGCGTTTTTGCACCCCTCGCTGGCATCGTCCATAGTTTTCAGATCAATACGGGGTCTGGAAATTATGGGCCAACGATCATTTTATTCCACCCGAAGGAAAACATGTACAGTTTATATGGCCACTTGGCGAGTTCTGATTTAGAGACGCTAGTGGTTGGGGCACAGATTACAGCAGGCCAAACGCTTTGTCACTTAGGAAAACCCGATGAGAATGGTGGATGGCCTCCTCACTTGCATTTCCAATTAATCCGTGATATGCAGGGATTTGAAGGGGATTATCCGGGCGTTTGTTCGCTGCGCGATGTAGACTTATATGCTACAAATTGTCCGGATCCGAGTTCGTTTTGAAACCAGTCATTGAGCGATTGAACTTAGGCTAATGACACGCTGGACATCTGAATCCTTCAAAACCAAGTATGGCTTCACGCCCGTGGATTTAATATCATTGCCCTTCATGGCAAAAGCCTCCTGCTTGTTATCTGCGATGTAAATCTCGGTATTTGCGGGCAAAGAATAGGATTTGATTTCGTTAGGGGCCAAGTTGCTCACGCGCGTTTGAATCTTCCCATCCGGCGTATAGATAATTAGTGAAAGATGATAAACATCTTTGTAATCATTGGAAAAGCTGATTTGAATATTTTCCTTTGCAGAAGCTGAAAATACAAACAAGGATAGGGAATAAATAAATGCTAAAATTTTCATGGTAAGATGTAAATAGTCCGATTAAACACGTCTTTGAATGGGCTTTTTAAGCCGGCAATTTCGACATGTCCATGTGAAATATCTCCCACGTATGTCCGTCGAAATCCTCTATCGTGCGTTGCACCATAAAGCCATAATCGCGCATTTCA
>DKIP01000032.1 GCA_002454335.1 Cytophagaceae bacterium UBA6715
GCCTCTTCCATTTTCGAAACCTGTCAGAAGGAAGGCTTACACTTCTCCGACTTCGCTATTCTTTATCGAACAAATGCACAATCCCGTTCCTTTGAGGAATCCTTACGCAGGCTTAATATCAAATACCGGATTATCGGCGGGCTTTCTTTCTACCAGCGCAAAGAAATCAAAGATGTCTTAGGCTATTTGCGCTTTGTTGTCAACCAACAGGATGAAGAGGCATTTAAACGTATCATTAATCTACCCAAGCGTGGAATCGGTGATACGACCATAGCTAAAATCTCCTTGACAGCAGCGGAGCAAAATTCAACAGTATGGGATGTCGTAGCCAATATCAACCAATTTCAGGGGGTTCGCGGAACAGCTCCGATTGAACAATTCGCCGACTTGATCAAGTCCTACAAACTGATGGTTGAGGTAGAACAAAAAGATGCCTACGAGGTCGCAAGTCATGTTGCTAAAACATCTGGATTGGTTCGTGAATTATACGAAGACAAAACGGTTGAGGGATTAGCGCGTTACCAAAACGTACAAGAATTACTAAATGCCATCAAACAATTTGTGGATTCCGAAGAAAATGAAGACAAGTCCTTAGCAACCTTCTTGCAATCTGTTTCCTTACTGACGAATGCGGATACAACCGAAGACCCGAACGACAAGGACAAAGTAACCTTGATGACGGTCCACTCGGCCAAAGGCTTGGAGTTTAAACACGTGTTTCTAGTAGGTCTTGAAGAAGACTTATTCCCAAGTCAAATGATGCTGCAAAGTCAGGCGGACCTCGAAGAGGAACGTCGATTGTTTTATGTAGCGATTACCCGAGCAGAGAAAAAACTGATGATTTCGTATGCGGAATCCCGCTATCAATTCGGCCGATTAAAAAGCTGCGAGCCAAGTCGCTTTATCGACGAATTAGACAGCACCTACCTGAAAATGGCCAAAACCCCAGGGAAAAAGGATACTTCAAATTTCCGTCCCGTTCAAAAAACGGGCTTTGTAGAGAAATCTACGAATACGAGCGCTGCTCAATTGATCCAGAAGCCCAAGCAAAATACGAACTATCAACACGTCCCCTCAGCAAATTTCGTGCAGTCGGACCCCATGAGTTTAGCTACAGGCCAACGCGTGGAACATCAAAAATTTGGATTTGGGACGATTCAAAAATTAGAAGTGAATGGAGCTGAACGCAAGGCACACATCTTATTTGAGCAAGGCGTAGGTGAAAAAACTTTACTCTTGAGTTTTGCAAAACTGATGATTATCGCTTAGCCGTATAATATAAATGGGCGGGACTCGTTAAACTTGCAATCTCTGAAATCGTTGCATAACCTTGATTTCTTCCATCAAAAGCCAATGCCTCACCTTGCGGTTCAAGGATACTAGGCACGATGCGGGGCTCCCGTCGTAACGCATCGGCAATGCTCTCATGTTTTTGCTTTTTCCAATAATATATTTCTAAATAATTACGAATGATGATTTCTTCGTTGGTAGAAGCCACATTCCCATCCGTAATGAAATACAATTGCTTCAACAGACTTAGGTCCGAGGTCGGTATAGAAAAATTCAATTCATACAAAAATTGAGCACTTTGTACACCTTTTGATGCGAATGTTTCCGATGGTAAAAAATAGAGTCGCTTTCGGTCTTCGCGCTTTGAAATAAAGTACAAATCACCCGTAATCTGATCAATTAACATACATTCCATATCGCGAGCACCGTCAGGTAACGTAAATTCAACTGTTTGAGAATGTTTGATAACCCGGCGCAATGGATCCGTTAGCTTTAACGAAGGCTCTAAAAAACGATGTACGCGATAGGTAGGATTTTGCGCAAAATTATCGCCAATATCGGCAACATATAAATAGGTTTGCCCGGTCCGGTTTTGCCAGCGTCCCATGGCTTCCCAATCGCGGTTTTGCAATCCTAACAAGCTAAATTCAGCTTTCCCGTGACCTGACTCATCTACCAAAAACATCCGATTCAAATCCTTTGAATCATTGATGACCCAAAAATTTCCGGGGTTTCGATAAGACGCAACCATCCCCGAAGCTTCATCAATTTCGATGTTGGCCAATACCCCAATATCCTTCGTATTAGAAAACCGAATATGCGCACGTTCCGAGTCACCAATATAAAATGACTGGCAAGCCCAAACGAGCAATCCCATCAAAATTACATGTATCCGACTGCGTTTTCTCACTTTTTCTTATAGTAATAAAGGTGGGCAGGTGTTAAATCGGGAGATTCTGAAATCGTATAGTATCCAGATCCATTCAAAGAAAACGTTACCCCCTCCCCTTGCGGTTCCAATAAATAAGGGACCGCCTTGGCAGGGCGAAGCAATGCTTCGGGAATACTTTCTCCCGACTTCCGCTTCCAATAATAAATGCCTATATAATTGCGAATCAAAATTTCAGAATTGTCTGGAGAAACACTCCCTCCCGTAAGGTAATAGGCTTGTTGGATTTTCGAATCATTCGAAAAGGGCGTAGAAAAGGTTAGATCTTGAATGTATTCCGCTGTTACAATTGCGCCATTCATTACCTTAGCAGCGGGTATTTTATAGAGGCGTTTACTATTTTCACGTTTGCTAATGACAAATATATCTTTCGATTTCTGATCGATTAGCAAAGTCTCCATATCCCGAAATCCATCTGGTAAACGAAAGGTTAATTTGTTGATATCTGTTAATACTGTGTAGGGATTGGAGGTGATGGCTAAATCTTTAAACCAATAAATCGCATAGTTCGGATTATCTTGAAAATTATCACCGAAATCTGCCACATAAACCGTTGCAGAGCCATCGGATTCATTTACGACAGCTAAATCTTCCCAATCGCGGTGAATAGCTCCACTCAATAAATATTCCTTCTTCCCTTTTCCTACAGAGTCTATTAAATAAAGCATAGGGCCTTGAACGTCGGAATCGTTCGTAACCCAAAAATAGCCAGGATTTTTCCGACTTGCTCCAATCCCTGAAGCTTCCATGATACGTGGATTTTCTAGGGCCCCTTGGTCAACCGCATTTTCGAAGGAGGATTCTCCTTGGGTGGGATCAGTGGGTTCAGGCATCAATTTGATACAAGCAGATACATATAGGGCAAAGATGCCTAAAAAAAGAAAATTTGTAGATTTAATCAGCATTTTCGGTTTCAGCTACAGCATTTGACTTTTTACTAACTTTTACTTTTTTGACGCGTCTAGCATCCACCGATTGAATTTTAAATTCAAAATCTTCCCAAACCATTTCTTCTCCAGAATTTGGAATCCGACCAAACAATTCGATCATTAATCCGCCGAGTGTTTCACTTTCTCCTTTTGCCTTTTCAAAATAAACAACATCAAGATCAAATACCCGACAAAAGTCATTCAAGGACGTTTTGGCCTCGAATAAATAATTTTGTTCATCAAGTCGCTTATAATCTGCGGTTTCATCATCGAATTCATCGTTGATTTCTCCCACGATTTCCTCAATAATATCTTCCATGGTGACCAATCCCTCTGTTTCTCCGTACTCATTCACAACGATCGCCATGTGCACACGTTTCTCCTGAAAATCATACAGTAAATCATCTATTTTCTTATTTTCAGGAACAAAAAACGGCTGATGCAATAAAGAAATCCAATCAAATTTCTCGTCTTCCTCTACGTGAACTAATAAGTCTTTGATGTACAAAATTCCCTCGATCTTATCGATTGTTTCTTTGAAAACAGGAACACGCGAGTAGCCATTTTTATTGATTTTATCCATCAATTCATGAAAATCCATTTCTGTATCAAAGGCAACAATATCTCTGCGGGCCTTCATGACAGATTTCACTGAGGTATTTCCAAAATTCAAAATACCGCGTAATATATCCTTTTCTTGTTCCGTCGTGTTTTCGTCGGTGGTAATCTCCAAGGCGTGATTCAATTCATGCGCTGTCAGGGTGTATGATTTCTTTTCAATTCGCTTTTCAATCAAATCAGAAATGGCCAACAAGGATTTTGACAAAGGCGTAAAAATCAACGTAAAAAATTTAATCAATGAAGCAGAAAACGTTGCGAATCGAATATTATTTTGTTGCGCCCATACCTTAGGAATCAGTTCGCCAAAAAAGGTAATAATGAAAGTTACGCCAAACAATAAAAATAAGGTAACTAATAAAGTGCCAACGGATTGCGGCCCTAATATCATCTCTGTCAGGTAATTAGACAGCGTAATGAAAATGATGTTAACAAAATTAATGGATATCAACAACGTTGCCAATAACTGCTGTGGCTTATCCAAAAGTAGACTCACAGCCTTTTCTGCCGGATTATCACTTTCGCGAAGTGCCGAGCGCTGCTCCGCATTTAAGGAAAAGAATGCAACTTCAGAACCTGCTAAAAGGGCTGAAAGAACAAGTAAGGCAATCAAGATAAGCCCAATGAAAAACACCGAACTTAAGGGGAGATTGGAATCAATAATACTAAGTAAATGTCTCGGAAAGGGGTCAGCCTCCATAATTTAATGTGCACAGTACACACAAATTTAAGAAAAAGGGAATAGAGTCATCCTATTATTCCCTCTTCTTATTAAAAATTTAAAATGGCAAATCATCGCCATCTTCTTGCATCACAGCGGGAAATGGGTTCACATTTGCTGCAGGGGCATTTAAATTCACAGCTTCCGGCTTAGGACGCTCAGGAGCATCCGCTCCCTTTTCATTACGCCCACCAATCAAATTCATGTTTGTCGCACGTATCCGATAGCCACGTACGGTTGCCCCCGTTTTATCCTGCCATTCTTCGGAACGAATTTTACCCTCGATGTAAACTTGATTTCCTTTTCGTAAATATTGTTCGGCAATGTTTGCCAAGTTGTCCCATAATTCCACACGATGCCATTCTGTTTGCTCGACACGCTGGCCATCTTTCCCCGTATAGGATTCGGAAGTCGCGATATTGATGTTCGCCACTTTCACCCCATTAGGTAATGCACGCACTTCAGGATCTCCGCCCAAATTGCCTAATAAAATCACTTTGTTTACGCCTGCCATACTTGTATTGTTTAAAGGTTAGGTAATTGTTTTACCAAATGTACACCATCTAGCCTTCCAATATTTCCTTCAATGCAATATTATCAGTAATCAGATTTAATAACAAGACAGGTTTGCCTAATTGTTCAAATTCGGATGACAAAATCCACTGATAATCGGCAGGAGTTTCGAAGCTAAATTCGGCAGGCAATTGCAACAAATATGCCGCTGAAATGATTTTTTGATGACTTAAAACATGCATTGCAGGCGCCTGCAATGACTCAGCATGTTCCATGAGCGGTGACAAAAATGGATGTAAATCAATTGCCTCTTTCAGGGAAGTTGATTCAACACAATAGAACTCCCACAAACCTTGCCAGATATCCTTGGCTTGGCGTTGATGTACTAAAACCTTTCCCGCTTGTTCAATAATAAAATAATGAAAGTGACGGATGCGCTGAGGTTTGGCTTTGGATTTTACAGGTAATTGACTGACCCGGTTTTCTCGGAGAGCCAGACAAGTAGTCTGCAATGGACAAGTGTCACATGATGGAATCGGGCTACATTGCAATGAGCCAAATTCCATCATCGCCTGATTAAAGCGAGCAGGATCAGATATAGGAATTAACTCTTGGGCTAATGCCGTAAATTCCTTGCGAGCAGAAGAATGCAGAATATCCGTTTCGATTCCAAAATAGCGTGCCAGAAGGCGATATACATTCCCATCCACAACCGGACTAGCTTCTCCAAAAGCAAAGGAGGCAATGGCCGCAGCGGTGTAGGGACCTACACCAGGTAAATGAATTAATTCGGCATAGGAATCCGGGAATTTTCCGCCTAGCGTATCAACCACATATTTGGCTGTTTTGTGCAAATTTCGGGCCCGACTGTAATAACCTAAACCTTGCCACAAACGGAATAAGGTTGTTTCGTCAGCTGCGGCTAAATCATATACCGTAGGAAAAGCTTCAGTAAGTTTATAAAAGTAGGGCAAACCCTGCGCTATGCGAGTTTGCTGGAGGATAATCTCCGACAACCAAATTACATAGGGATCATTCGTTCTTCGCCAAGGCAAATCCCGGGCATGACCTTTATACCAAGTAATCAATGTTTCAGCAAAGGGGTGTTGTGCAGCTTTCTTCATGAAAGTATCAAAGATAGTGGGCTCACTAAAAGCAAAAAAATAAATATCACTTTTTCATTTGCCCCTTTTAAAGAAAAACCTTACTTTTGTGTCCCTTTTGAAAGCAAGGGGGAATGAAATAGAATCAACGAATAAATAAAGACTCATTACCGTGACTAAGGCAGATGTAATTGCTGAGATTTCCAGCAAAACAGGGATTGATAAAAAAGATGTATCTGAAACGTTAGAAAACTTCTTTGAAGTAGTAAAGGATAACTTAGCGAAACAAGAAAATATTTATGTGCGTGGATTCGGAAGTTTTATCAACAAGAAAAGAGCGAAGAAAATCGCGCGTAATATTTCGAAAAACACGTCAATTACGATTGATGAGCACTATGTGCCGAGCTTTAAGCCAGCAAAAGTGTTTATAGAACAAGTTAAAACAAGCACTGACCCTGCGAAAGCTTAATTCATTTGAAATAAGTTTATAGGTCAATAAAATGAATAAAACGCTTGCGATCATTTTATGTGTTGGCCTTGGCTTAACAGCCCTCATTTTCCAATTGCCCAAGGGAAATGTGAGTAATAAAACAGAAAAATCCGTGGCAGAAGGGGCAAACCGAGATGCTGCAGCCAAAGAAACTGCGCAAACGGAGTCTGAAACAAGCCATGCGACTCCCTTAACACCGGAGCAGCAAAAACAAATTGCCGGTTTAAAAGTAAATCTGCAAAATGCCAAAACAGAAGCCCAGCAAGTAGCCGCCTTGGAGAAATTGGCAACGGCTTTTATTGGCGCCGACAAATACGATAGCGCTGCCTATTATGCAGCAGATTACGCGAATAAACATGCGTCTTTGACCCATATTTTACGCGCGGGACAATTGTTTTTTGAGGCACAAACTTATGCGATTAACGCAAAAAAAGGGCAAATCCTTGGCGAGAAAGCGCGTAATTACTTTGAAAAAGCGTTATCGCTCGATCCGAATAACCTACTGGTTAAAACGAATATGGCGATGACTTATGTAGATACACCTACACCGATGAAAGGCATAAGTCTTTTGAGGGAAGTGATTGAACAGGAGCCGACTTTCGTGCCGGCGATATTCAATTTAGGTATATTAGCCATTAAATCGAATCAGTTTGGCAAAGGCCAAGAACGGTTCACCCAGATATTGAAGCTGGAACCAAACAACTACAAAGCCGCCTTAAACCTCGGATTTTGTTTGGCCCAGTTAGATAAAAAAGAAGAGGCTAAAAAGATTCTGAAGCGCGTTCTGAACGAAAGTAAAGATGCCGAAGAGAAAAAAGCCGCAAACGAATTGCTTGCAGAAATGCAGCATTAAATACTGTAGAGATGCGGTTTACGTGTCTTCACAACAATAGAGAAAGCTGAAAGTCAGCTTGGTAAATTATTAATTAATAAACGCTCAAAGCTATGCCTTGCGGAAAGAAAAGAAAACGTCACAAGATTTCAACACACAAAAGAAAAAAACGTCTTCGTAAGAATCGTCACAAGAAGAAATAATATAAGGTTTACAGTTTCATTTTGGAATTGTTAGCAAAACCCAAGAACAGGCATTTTATCTAACAATAAATAGCCTGTTTTTGGCGTTTAATTTCCTGTATATTTTATATTCGGGTTTAGGCCCCAATAAAACATTCTTCTTGTCAACATTGTGAGTAATGAATTAATCATTAATTCTACACCCAAGGGTGATAGAATAGCCCTTTTGCAAGACAAAAGGATCGTAGAATACCACATTGAACAATCGGAACCTCAATTCTCTGTAGGAGATATTTACATAGGTACGATTAAAAAATTGGTTTCTGGATTAAACGCCGCATTTATTGATATTGGTTATGAAAAAGATGCATTCTTGCATTACCATGACCTAGGTCCTAATTTACATACGCTTCAAAAATTCACCCGGGATGTCTTATCCAAAAAAGGTAAGACGATTAAACTGGAGAACTACAAACTGGAGCCAGAAATTGACAAATTAGGCAAAATCGATAAAGTACTGACTCGTGGACAATTGGCCTTAGTGCAAGTTGTCAAAGAGCCTATCTCAACGAAGGGCCCCCGCCTTTCTTGCGATATTTCCATTGCTGGACGCTTTTT
>DKIP01000055.1:0-2873 GCA_002454335.1 Cytophagaceae bacterium UBA6715
CCTCTTGCCATACGGGTTCGATATTCAATTCACCGAGCGACTCCACGGGTTTTGCACTCGCGAACCAAGAAATACCGAGCATCATGCCTCCTCCGGATAGCGATGATACTTTTAAGAACGAACGTCTGCTGTAGTTAGTTTCTGTCTTTTTCATGATTTCGCTGCAGCTTGTTGGATAGCTTTTTTGATACGTGTATAAGTTCCACACCGACAAATATTGCCGGTCATGAAATTCTCAATCTCTTCTTCCGTAGGGTTAGGTGTGCTTTTCAAGAGTGCCACGGCGCTCATGATTTGGCCGGATTGACAATAGCCACATTGCGCGACGTCAACGTCCAACCATGCTTTTTGAACGGGATGATCCCCTTTCGCAGATAAGCCTTCGATGGTGGTGATTTCCATCCCCGCCAAAGCTGAAATTGGGAGTTGGCAGGATCGAACTGCATCCCCATTTAAATGTACCGTGCAAGCCCCGCAGGAGCCCACGCCACAACCGTATTTGGTACCTTCCATGCCGAGAATATCTCGGAGAACCCATAATAAGGGCATGTTTTCGTCCGCCTCTACCTGGTGGACTTTCTTGTTAATGCGAACGGAATATTTCTTGATCATAGTCTAGGTGATTTATAAGAATCGAAGCAAATATAGATAATCAATTCATTCAATAATTATACTTTTCAAACAAGATTAATGCTTGATTTGGTGGGTATCACGCACGCTGCTAAACGTCAATGCAAGCATCTTCCACTCTTTCTCTTGTTTTTGATAAACCTCGGTAACCGTAAATTCGTTAATGGCCACATTATCACGAACAATGGAATCTAGGTTGATTCGATTCCAAACAATCGCGGTATTACCTGAAATCTCCACGGCAGTGTCTTTCACTGTCGCTTTCTTGTACCAAATGCGGCCTGTTTTGATGATATCTAATTCCTCGTCTTTCTTCCAAGTTCCACTCATGTGAACGAATTTGGCTTTAGCATCGAATAATTTGTCCAGCTTGTCCACGTCTTTGTCGGACATCCACTGCCATTTGTCCATCGACAATTGGATTAAAGTTTGTTCTTCAGCGCTTTGAGCGAATGTGGGAGAAAGCGTTAAGAGCGAAAGGCTCAAGAATAAAAGAATCGATTTCATAGGACGTTTATCTCAGACAACAAATTTGCATCGAATACAGCAAAAGCAACATAGATAAATTCCGGGTTTTCCTACCATTTTTACGGATTGGAAATCATTGCAATGGTATGGCTATCAGATAATTGGTAAATTCGTTCATTCAACCCAAACATATGGAAAAGACTATCCTAGTTAATAGCATCGACGAATATAACTTGAACAACAATCACAAGACCCTGAATCCCTTGGTTACGGTAGTTGATTTTTCCAAAGCAAACATACGCGATTGGGGTGACGCGGATTCCATCCGCTTCCAATACGGCCTGTATTCAATCATTTTAAAGGATGTGAAATGTGGGGACATTCGCTATGGCAAACATACCTATGATTACCAAGACGGAACCATCGTATTCTTTGCCCCAGGCCAAGTCGCTGAAGTGCCCAATCTCAAAATTCCTTACCAGCCGCAAGGACATGGATTAATTTTCCACCCAGATTTACTATTGGGAACTACATTGGGCCGCACGATATCACATTACAAATTCTTTCATTACGAATCCCATGAAGCGCTACACTTATCGGCAGATGAACGTCAAATGATGTTAGACTGTTTCGCGAAAATTGAATTCGAACTGAAGCAGCCCATCGACAAGCATTCCAAGAAATTGATCGTTTCGAACATTGAATTGTTTTTGGATTATTGCCAACGATTCTATGATCGCCAATTCATCACCCGGGAACATGTAAACAAAGGCATTTTGGAGCGATTTGAAACCCTCATGAATCAGTATTTCGAATCCGACCAAGCTCAAGTCCATGGCATTCCATCTGTGAGTTATTTTGCGAATGAGCTGCATTTGTCGGCCAATTATTTTGGCGATTTAATCAAAAAGGAAACGGGATTAACCGCCAAAGATTATATTCAAAACAAAACGATTGACGTGGCGAAAAACCGCGTATTTGATACGGATAAAACCATCAATGAAATTGCCTTTGAAATGGGCTTTAAATACCCGCAACATTTCACGCGCTTGTTCAAGCAGCGCGTGGGACAAACACCAAATGAGTATCGATCGTTAAATTGATTTAATAAATTTCGCAGGAATACCTCCCACAATCGTGTTCGCAGGAACGTCTCTCGTTACCACAGCGCCTGCCGCTACGATGGAATTTTCACCTATCGTAACACCCGGCAAAACAATGGCTCCAGCACCTAACCATACATTTTTTCCAATTTGAACAGCCTTTACATCCAAGCTTTTGCGTTGCATCGGATCCACCGGATGATTCTCTGTGACGATTTTCACTTGCGGACCAATCAACACATCATCCTCAATCGTAATACCACCCAGATCTAAAAACGAACAACCGTGGTTGATAAACACGTTTTTCCCGATCGTCGTATGCTTGCCAAAATTGGTAGAAAAAGGGGCTAATACGGTTGTCGAGGGATCAATACTTTTGCCTAAAATTTCAGATAAAATAGCACGAATGTCATCGACATTGCCTGAGGAATTCAACTTTGCTGAAAGCGCAATGGTTTGATTAACGATCTCCCAAACCTCTGCCCATTGTGGGTCAGTATGCGGAATGATTCCGCCGGCACGCATGCGTTCAAAAATGTTCATATATGCATAAAAAAAGCCATCCTCTCAGATGGCCTTCTTTTTATTTTTCTACCGTTATCAAACCCGGAATCTCCACCAGTTCGTTTGCTTCCGCCGCATAATCTACTCCATCTATGCCGAAACCAAATA
>DKIP01000055.1:2993-3364 GCA_002454335.1 Cytophagaceae bacterium UBA6715
CATTTCCCAATCGTCGATACGAATACGACCTTTCTCATCCACAGGAATCGAACCGTTCGTATATAAACGTGCGCTGAAAAGGCGTTGGATTTGCTCGATGCAACCTTCATGCGTTCCCTTAGCTTTCATGATTTTATAAAGCAAGGAGATGTACAATGGAATCACAGGAATCGCTGAACTCGCTTGCGTAACTAGGGCCTTGTTCACTGAAACGAATGCTTTACCCCCTATTTTGGCCAAATCATCTGTAATCTTAAACGCCGTCGCTTCTAGATGGTCTTTCGCCATTCCGATTGTTCCTTTACGGTAAACTGGCTCCGTAACTTTAGGTCCAATGTACGAATACGCAACGGTCATCGCGCCATCCGCTA
>DKIP01000006.1:0-245 GCA_002454335.1 Cytophagaceae bacterium UBA6715
CCAGCGGTGGCTGCACCAGTAGCAGCGGCTCCAGCGGCTGCGCCAGCAGTGGCTCAAGGAGGAACACGTCGTGAGAAAATGAGTTCATTGCGTAAAACAGTGGCCCGTCGTTTGGTGGCTGTGAAAAATGAGACGGCGATGTTGACTACCTTCAACGAGGTGGACATGAAGCCGGTCATGGATTTACGTGGAAAATACAAAGATAAATTCAAGGAGAAACATGGTGTAGGTTTAGGCTTTATGTC
>DKIP01000006.1:473-2364 GCA_002454335.1 Cytophagaceae bacterium UBA6715
GGAAAAGCACGTGAGAATAAATTGAGTTTGGAAGAAATGAGTGGCGGAACATTTACGATCACGAATGGTGGCGTATTTGGTTCGATGCTTTCTACGCCGATCATCAATGCACCACAAGTAGCGATTCTCGGTATGCACAATATCGTTGAGCGTCCAGTGGTTGTTGACGGTCAAATCGTTGTTCGTCCTATCATGTATTTGGCCTTATCATATGATCACCGCATCATCGATGGCCGTGAGTCGGTAAGTTTCTTAGTTCGCTTAAAGCAACTATTAGAAGATCCAGCTCGTTTATTGTTAGATATTTAAATACCAGAATAGGCCTTTCGGGGCCTATTCGTTTTCAATCGCCTTATGCAAGAATTTGATGTTATCGTAATTGGTTCGGGTCCTGGAGGATATGTTTCGGCAATTCGTTCGGCCCAATTGGGTTTCAAAGTAGCTATCGTGGAAAAATATGCCGTGATGGGTGGAACATGTTTGAATGTGGGATGTATTCCTTCCAAAGCGTTGTTGGACTCATCCGAGCATTATCACAATGCAGTACATAGTTTCCAAGAGCATGGTATTGAAATCGCGAAGCCGAAAGTGAATTTGGATCAAATGATCAAGCGCAAAGCGGGTGTGGTTTCGAATTTGAACGCGGGAATTGCGTATTTGATGAAGAAAAATAAGATCACGACCTTTCATGGGTTGGGATCATTTGATTCAGCCAAAACTGTTAAAGTGACTAAAGATGATGGCTCTTCGGAGGTGATTTCAGGGAAGAACATTATCATTGCCACGGGTTCTAAGCCAACGGTACTACCGTTCATTCCGGTGGATAAGGAGCGGATCATTACCTCGACGGAAGCTTTGAAAATGAAGGAAATTCCCAAGCATTTGATCGTGATCGGTGCTGGGGTAATCGGTGCGGAATTAGGATCTGTTTATGCTCGTTTGGGATCTAAGGTTTCCTTTGTGGAATTTGCGGATAGCATGATTCCGACGATGGATAAGACGATGGGCAAGGAATTGCAGAAGTCGATTGCCAAATTAGGCGCTGATTTTTATTTGTCGCACAAGGTTACTTCGGCAGCTGTGAAAGGCAAGGAAGTGACCGTGAAGGCACAAGATGCCTCAGGTAAAGATGTAGAGATCAAAGGCGATTATTGCTTGGTGTGTATCGGTCGCCGCCCTTATACAGATGGCTTGAACTTAGCAGCTGCAGGATTGACTGCTGATGAGCGCGGTCGGATCGCGGTGGATGAGCATACTTTACAAACATCAGTACCAGGAATTTATGCGATTGGTGATGTTGTTCGTGGTGCGATGCTGGCACATAAAGCGGAAGAAGAAGGTACCTTTGTAGCGGAAGTTATTGCGGGTCAAAAACCACATATCAATTACAATTTGATTCCAGGTGTTGTATATACGTGGCCAGAAGTGGCTTCGGTAGGTAAGACGGAGCAGGAGTTGAAAGCGGCGGGTATCGCTTATAAAGAGGGTTCATTCCCATTCAAGGCATTGGGTCGTGCGATTGCGTCTGGCGATGTAGATGGTTTGGCGAAGGTATTGGCGGATGCGAATACAGATGAGATTTTAGGTGTTCACATCATCGGTGCGCGTGCCGCGGATATGATTGCGGAAGCGGTTGTAGCGATGGAATACCGGGCATCTGCCGAAGATGTGGCGCGTATGTCACATGCGCACCCAACGTACACGGAGGCGATGAAAGAAGCTTGCTTAGCTGCAACAGCGAAGCGGGCGATACATGCTTAGGGAGGTGAGAGTGAAGAATTAAGAGATAAGAGTTTTTTGAATATAGATAGTGCTGGCTGATGCTGGCACTATTTTTTTGTTTTGTAGAAATGCGAAGTTTCGTACCGATTCCCCAGACTGAAGTCTGGGG
>DKIP01000006.1:2466-9013 GCA_002454335.1 Cytophagaceae bacterium UBA6715
CGTCCTCGCTCGTGCATAGAACCGCCACGAAAGCAAGATCGATGAACAAACTAAACTGGCCGTTAGGCCCATCCAGATCCCGATGGCACCCAGGTTTAAGTTGAATCCGAGGAAATATGAAACGGGAATTCCAACGCCCCAATAGGAGATTACCGTAATGGCTGTTGGCAGTTTATAATCCTGCAATCCACGCAATAGTCCCAAAGAAACCGCTTGAATCCCATCGAATAACTGGAATATCGCTCCCCAAACCACAAGCGTCACGGCTATCGCGATAACGGGTATTTCTTGGGTGTATCCACGTACTAAATATTCCCGACCAAAGAAAAAGACCAAGGCGCAAATTCCCATAAATAGAATGGATAGGAGTAGCGCCGCATGCCCTGAACGAACAATTTCCTGTCGATTGCGTTCGCCAATCGCCGTTCCCACATTGATTCCTCCTGCTACGGCTATGCCAGTCGCCATCATGTAGGTGATTGATGCCATATTGATTGCCACGATGTGTGCAGCTTGTGCCGTCACAGAAATCCAGCCCATCATGACAACGGCCATTCCGAAAGTCGCAATTTCAAAGAAACCTTGCATACCCGAAGGAATTCCGATGCGTAAGATGTTCTTCTCTAACACGTTTTTCTCCGCGTGCACATGTCCCTTGCGTAAATAGGGTTTGAATTCATCTCGCGTAAACACGTAAATGGCTAATGTGGATGCCATGAACAGGCGAGAAAGTAGTGTCGAAATTCCCGATCCGAATAAGCCCAAGGCAGGAAAGCCCCATAATCCATTGATTAGGATATGGTTACCGCATACATTCAACAAAAGGGCAATAATTGTGATTGTCATCCCCACCGTGGTCTTTTGGAGCCCATCCATGAAACTCTTCAAGGCGATAAACCAGAATATGGGTAATACCGAAACGGAAATTAAACTTAGGAAGGGGAGGGTCAAAGCTTTGTTGGCTTGGGTTTGACCGAATAAATCATAATTCAGGCCAACAATCCCCGTAATGAGAATGGTCACGACTCCCAAAAGCGTTGCTACGCGTAAATTGGCCCGTAAAAGATTTCCACATTCGGTCTTATCGCCTTCCGCGACAGCTTTGGAAATCATGGGGGAAACAATTTGAATGCAGATAATACCTACAATCGCAATCGTAAAAAAAATGGAACCCGCCATGCCCGATGCACCAAGGCTTTCGGCGGCGCCGGTCGACATTTGGCCTACCTGAATCGTATCGGCTAGGCCCATTAGCATAACGCCCAATTCGCCCACCACGATGGGTAAGGCCAATTGGACGGTCTGTTTAATCTTAGAAAATAATGACATCTTAAATTCGAACGATTTCCGCACCAATCGCATTTAAACGCGTATCGATGTTCGAATAGCCACGGTCAATTTGCTCAATGTTGTCGATGATGGATGTTCCATTTGCCGACATCGCCGCGATCAACAACGAAACCCCCGCACGAATATCCGGTGATGACATGCGAATTCCTTTCAAGGTTTGCTTGCGATCGAAACCAACCACCGTAGCACGGTGTGGATCACAAAGGATGATCTGCGCGCCCATCTCGATCAAACGATCCACGAAGAATAAACGAGATTCAAACATTTTTTGGTGAATCAATACCGTTCCTTTTGCTTGGATAGCCGTCACTAAAATGATCGACAACAAGTCAGGTGTGAAACCTGGCCATGGATGATCCGAAATAGTCAACATCGATCCATCGATGAAGTTTTCTAATTCGTAATGCTCTTGCGAAGGGATGAAAATATCATCGCCACGGAATTCCATTTGGATACCTAATTTCTTAAATACATCAGGAATGATACCTAATTGAGGAATTTGACAGTTTTTAATTGTGATTTCCGATTGTGTCATCACGGCCATACCGATGAATGAACCGATTTCAATCATGTCGGGCAACATCGTGTGCTCTGTACCATGAAGCTCTTCAACGCCCTCAATAACCAATAAATTAGAACCAATACCAGAGATTTTGGCTCCCATGCGGTTCAACATCTTCGATAATTGTTGCAAATAAGGTTCGCAAGCCGCATTGTATATCGTTGTCGTTCCTTTCGCTAGTACGGCAGCCATCAAAATATTCGCTGTCCCCGTAACAGATGCTTCATCTAATAACATATAGGCACCTTGCAATTGCGAAGCATCTACTTCATAGATTCCTCCATCTTCTGCACTATAATTGAATTTGGCACCTAACTTCATGAATCCGAAAAAGTGCGTATCTAAACGTCGGCGGCCAATTTTATCGCCTCCGGGTGAAGGAATACGACCTTTTTTGAATCGCGCCAATGTAGGCCCTAATAACATCACAGAACCACGAAGTGCAGCCGCTTTTTTCTTGTAGGTTTCAGATTCCAAGTACTCTATGTTCACTTGAGAGGCATCAAATTCAATACTGGTTTCCGATAAACGACGCATGCTCACGCCCATGTCCCCCAATAAATCAATCAATTGGTTGACATCGCGGATATTCGGGATGTTGTGAATCGTAACAGGCTCTGCTGTTAAAACCACCGCACACAAAATTTGCAATGCTTCGTTTTTTGCTCCTTGCGGAGTAATTTCTCCTTTCATCCGGCGGCCACCGGTAACCTTAAATGATGCCATAAATCTTACTTATTTTTACGGTAATTGTTATTACGATTGTTGTTGTTATTTCTGAAGTTGTTCTTTCGGAAGTTGTTGTTCCGGTTGTTATTATTGTTCGGGTATTCTGGCGCATTGTATGCGTTTCTCGCATTGTTTGCCACTTTTGCATGCCCTAGAGTTTCTTGCGATAATTCGTCGACGATGCTGCCCAATAGATTCTCCGACATGTCCTTGATGTTCTGCCAAATGACCGAATCATCCACCGTGTCTTTGTTCCAGGTCACATAGAAGCCTTTCATCAATCGAGCAATGTAGGACACCAAAATCTTTTTATCTTCCAATTTTTCTTCAGCAATGGCACGAAGAATCAATAATTCGACGTTCCGTCCGTAGTGCTTGAATTTCAAATGATGCTGATTATAGGCAACTTTACGTGGGGCTTTGCCAACCGATTCTGGAGATGGGGGAGGGTATGGTCCTTGAACATCCAAGGCGAAATTTGACATGATGTACAAGTCATCCCAAAGCTTTTTGGAATAATCTTGGCTGTTGTCCTTCATGTTGGGATGAATCTGTTTCATCAAATCCACCATGATAAAGGCATATTTGGTACGCTGCTCGCGGTCGGCGATGGTCATAATGTAATTGACCAATTTTTGTACACTCGATCCGTATTCTTTCATATTAATTGGATAATGTTAACCACATTACTAAATGCGGAAATGCAATCAGGCAAAATACCACGATTGCCCATAATGACATCACTAACACAGCTCCAGCTGCATAATCTTTCACTTGTTTGGCTAAAGGATGGTATTCCGGAGAAACCAAATTCGTTAGTCTTTCAATGGATGTATTAATTAATTCGGCAACCCAAACACAGGCAACGGCTAGGCTAATCCAAATCCATTCCTGGGCAGTAAATTCCATGTTGAAACCCACATAAATCACAAGGGCAGTCGCTACTAAATGTATTTTGGCATTTCTTTCTTGTTTGATCAGATTTACAATCCCATCAAGCGCATGACCAATACTTTGATTTAGCTGTTTGAAAAACATTAAAATTCTGCCGTTTTAGGTGTTCTAGGGAAAGGAATTACATCGCGGATGTTGCTCATTCCTGTTACGAATAATACCAAACGCTCAAAGCCTAATCCAAATCCTGCGTGTGGCGCTGAACCGAATTTACGCGTTTCCAAGTACCACCAGATTGATTCTTCTTCGATACCTACTTCTTTCGTGCGTTGCAATAATTTCTCGTAATTGTCTTCACGTTGTGACCCTCCAATGATTTCGCCGATCCCTGGGAATAATACATCCATCGCTCGAACGGTTTTGCCATCATCGTCCAACTTCATATAAAATGCCTTGATGTCTTTCGGGTAATTCGTAAGGATAACCGGTTTTTTGAAGTGTTTTTCAACCAACCAGCGCTCATGCTCCGATTGTAAATCGATGCCCCATTCCACAGGATATTGGAATTTACCTTGCTTGTGCGTTTTCGATTGCAATAAGATGTTGATTGCTTCTGTGTAGGTAATGCGCTCAAAGTCGTTTTCAGTGACAAAGCGCAACTTCTCAGTTAAAGAAAGTTCCGACTGCTCCTCTTTTTTCTTTGTTTTTTCTTCGTCCAATAAACGCTTTTCCAAGAATGCGATATCATCCGCACAGTGGTCCAAAGCGTATTTGATACAGAATTTGGTGAAGTCCTCCGCCAAATTCATGTTGTCCTCTAATTCGTAGAAGGCAACTTCCGGTTCAATCATCCAGAACTCGGCCAAGTGGCGCGTTGTGTTTGAATTCTCCGCACGAAAGGTAGGTCCAAAGGTATAAACCTTCGATAAAGCCATCGCGCCTAATTCGCCTTCTAGTTGGCCCGAAACCGTCAAATTTGTCTCCTTCCCAAAGAAATCCTCTTTGAAATCCACCTTGCCTTCTTCGGTCATCGGAGGGTTGGTAGCCGGTAAGGTCGTTACACGGAACATTTCTCCCGCACCTTCTGCATCAGACCCTGTGATGATGGGTGTATGTAAATAGAAGAATTGGTTTTGATTGAAATAGGTATGAACCGCATAAGCCAATGCGTGGCGTACACGTAGTATGGCCGAAAACGTATTCGTCCGAGGACGTAAATGCGCGATTTCACGCAAGAACTCTAAGGAGTGTTTTTTCGGCTGTAAAGGATATTTTTCAGGATCCGCGACTCCGTAAACTTCAATGGAATTGACTTGTAATTCGACAGACTGTCCTTGTCCTTGTGAAGGAATCAACGTACCAGTCATAGCAATACATGCCCCCGTTGTAACTAATTTCAGTGTTTCTTCCGAAACAGCTCCATCAGAAACAACGCCTTGGATGTTATGAATCGTGGATCCGTCATTTAAAGCAATGAAAGCCACATTGGCTGAAACGCGTTTGGTACGAACCCAACCTTTGATAACGAGGCTTTGGTTAGATGGGGATAAGGATAGGATTTCTTTAATTTGCATAAATGATTCTCAAATGCCCTGTAATGGGCGCAATAAGCTTCAAAAATACCACAAAAAAACCGAATTTTTTCAATTATTTTTGTATTTAAATTTCAACACGGATGCAAGGATTATCCATAAATTTATCGCAACAGCAACGACTTTCTCCTCAGCAAATTCAGCTGATTAAGTTATTGCAAATCCCGACGGCTGAATTGGCCGCGCGGATCGAAGCGGAATTGGAGGAAAATCCGGCTTTGGAGGAAGGAATATCCGAAGAGCGTTTGGAGGAAATGGGTGATCGAGAGACGGTGGATGATTTAGCGCATGAGGAGATGGCTATCGATGATTATCTACAAGATGATTATGCAGGCTACAAAATGGCGGGCGATTCCTACGACCCCAACGAGGAAATGAGGGACCGTCCGATGCCCACGGTGCCTAGTGCTGAAGAGTTTTTACTGATGCAAATTGGATTTGTGATTACCAATGATCGGGAAAGAATTATAGCTGAACAGTTAATAGGCTCTTTGGAAGATGATGGTTATTTGCGTCGGAACATCGAAAGTATTGTGAATGATTTAGCCTTTACGGTTGGTTTTGAAACTGATTATCAGGAAGTTGAGTCGGTTTTATTGAAAGTCCAACAATTGGATCCTGCGGGTATCGGTGCAAGGGATTTGCAGGAATGTTTGTCCATACAGTTGCATCGTAAGCATTTCGCCAACGAGCAGGCTTTACTTGTTGCGATTCGGTTAATTGATCAATACTTTGATGAGTTTTCGAAAAAACATTACAGTCAATTGCAACAAAAATTGGGGGTTGATGATGCATTGATGAAACAAGCCATCAAAATTATCACGCATTTGAATCCTAAACCTGGAGGAAGCGAAGCGGGGGAGGTAGCACCTTTTTTGCAACCCGATTTTATTGTGAGCCAATTGGACGGTAAATTAGATATCAAATTAAACGGTAAAAATGCTCCCGAATTACGTGTGAGTAAGTCTTTTCAGGAAATGCTACAAACCTATTCCAAAGGAGATAAGCAGCAGAAAGAAGTGAAGGAAGCGGTAACATTCATCAAGCATAAGCTGGATTCTGCGTCTTGGTTCATTCAAGCGATCCAACAGCGACAGGGAACATTGTTGAAAACGATGGAAAGTATTGTTGCACAGCAATATGAATTTTTCCTAAGCGGTGATGAGTCAAAACTCAAACCTCTCCGCATGAAGGAAATTGCCGAAGTGATTGAAATGGACATTTCGACGGTATCCCGTGTCGTTTCGGCTAAGTCGGTGCAAACGGATTTTGGTATGTATCCCTTGAAGTATTTCTTTTCTGAAGGGATTACACATGAGTCGGGCGAGGATTTTTCAACCCGCGAGGTAAAGAATATTTTACGCGAATTGATTGAGCATGAGCCCGCAGGACATGCCTATTCGGATGAGGAATTAGAAGG
>DKIP01000020.1:0-3908 GCA_002454335.1 Cytophagaceae bacterium UBA6715
GTATTTGTAATAAAGTGGCTGGAATTTTAAGCCAAGTGATTTTTGGAGGATTATTATTATCCTCCGCTGCTGGACCGGCTAACCTAGCAACGGTGATTATGCCATATGGAATCATGACAGTTATTTTGGTTGCCTTAGCTTTATGGGTTCGTTTATCCAGTTTGCCCGAGGTAGAGGCAGAAGAGTCACCAGCGGAAGCCTTAGCTACTAAATCGAGTGTTTGGGCTTATCCCAACTTAGTGCTGGGGCTTATCGCCTTTTTCCTTTATGTGGGAGTTGAAGTGATGGCGGGTGATACGATCATCAATTATGGTGTTTCCAAAGGATTTAGCATGGATGTAGCCAAATCATTTACGAGCTATACGCTCTATGGCATGTTGGCGGGTTACGTAGTTGGTATCTTTTTTATTCCCAAGTATTTAAGCCAACAAAAAGCCTTGAATTACTCGGCTATTTTAGGGATAGTATTTTCTATCGGAGCTGTTGTATTAGACGGTTATTTATCGGTTTTATCGATCGCTTTGTTGGGACTTGCGAACGCTTTGATGTGGCCAGCATTATGGCCTTTAGCCATTCAAGGCCTGGGTAAATTCACGAAAATAGGTTCAGCGCTCATTATTATGATGATTTCTGGTGGAGCTTTAGTTCCCTTGGTTTATGGTTCGATTGCTGATCGTTTGGGTGATACCCAATTGGCTTATGTGATTATGATTCCTTGCTATTTATTTATCCTTTTTTATGCAACAATTGGGCATAAAAAGAGTTCTTGGTAATTGAAAGATATGTTTGGATGCAGCCCCATCTTTCCATTGGTAGATGGGGCTTTTCTTTGTAATTTTGTTTTATGACTCGACTCATTGATTCTCCGAATGCTCATTTAATTGCCGATGGCAATCAGTATGCTCCCTCCCTTTGGTCCTATCAACGGCGGGAAACAATTCCTGTTCAAATTGGTGATTTGTACATGGGATCTGATTTTCCCATTCGAATTCAATCCATGACTACGGTTGACACAATGGACACCCAAGGTTCCATCGATCAGGCCATTCGTATGATCGATGCAGGTTGTGAGTTAGTTCGAATTACGGCTCCATCCGTTAAAGAGGCGCAAAATTTAGAGAATATTCGAAAAGGTCTACGCGAAAAAGGTTATACAACTCCCTTGGTTGCCGATATACATTTTACACCCAATGCAGCCGAATTAGCAGCTAGGATTGTGGAAAAAGTACGGATTAACCCAGGAAACTACGCGGACAAAAAGCGCTTTGAAACCATTGATTATACGGATGTTTCTTATCAGGCGGAGTTAGACCGGATTCGGGATAAATTTTTGCCTTTGGTGAAGATTTGCAAAGAATATGGAACGGCAATGCGAATCGGAACTAATCATGGATCATTATCGGATCGTATTTTAAGCCGCTATGGCGATACTCCGCTAGGGATGGTCGAATCGGCTTTGGAATTTTTACGTATTTGTGAGGATGAAAAGTATACGAACATTGTCCTATCAATGAAATCATCGAACACGCAAGTCATGGTAGAAGCGTATCGTTTGCTGAGTAAAAAATTAGCAGATGGTGGTTTTAAGGCCTACCCAATGCATCTAGGGGTGACAGAAGCAGGTGAAGGAGAAGATGGCCGCATTAAATCGGCGGTCGGTATTGGAACCTTATTGGAAGATGGATTAGGTGATACGATTCGCGTATCCTTGACGGAAGATCCAGAATTTGAAATTCCAGTTGCTCAAGCGTTAGTTCGTCGCTATGAATTCAGAGCTTCTCAGAGTTCACCTATCGAGCCAGTTGATGTGGAGAAACCCCTCGTTTCGCCGATTAATCCATTTGCGCATGAGCGCAGAAAGTCTAACGAATTAGTCAATTTTGGGGGACATCAAGTTCCTCGCGTCATTGCAGATTTTTCTCAAATGACGCGCATCCAAATGGATGATTTGAAGGCTATAGGTCATTTTTATCTTCCTGTGCCCGACAAATGGGCAATGAATGATTTAGGTGCAGACTACATCTACACGGGTAAGCATTCGGTTGATTTTATGTTGCCAAATGGATTAAAGCAAATCGTTAATTCAGAATCTTGGAACGGGAATCCGCAAGTTTTTCCCTTATTTACACTGGAGGAATGGCATTCAGCGAATGCTCGTCATTCCGAATTGAATTTCTTGTCGATCGAAATAGAGGAATTGGCTAATGTCGTATTTGATGGATCGAATAATGTTGTGTTGGTCTTACACAGCACTAATGCACATCAAATGGCAGCCATGCGTCGTGGATTTTTTGAACTTGTACAACGAAACATACAGGTTCCTGTCGTTATCAAAATCGCATATCCCAACGTAGATGATAATCAATTACAATTGTTTGCTCCTACAGATGCAGGGGGATTGTTGATTGATGGATTTGGTGATGGAATTATGTTATCTATGCCTTACATGCAAGATAAAAATGCCTTATTAAATGCAACAGCCTTCGGCATATTACAAGCGAGCCGAGTTCGAATTTCCAAAACAGAATACATTTCCTGCCCTTCTTGCGGTCGTACTTTATTTGATTTACAAGAAACGACAGCAAAGATACGCCAAGTAACAGATCACCTAAAAGGTATAAAAATTGGTATCATGGGTTGCATTGTCAATGGACCCGGTGAAATGGCTGATGCAGATTATGGTTATGTAGGGATTGGAAAAGATAAGATTGCCCTGTATAAAGGGCAAAAAGTTGTTAAAAAGTCTGTCCCAGCGGATTCAGCTGTGGATGAATTAATTTCCTTGATTAAAGAAAACGGAGACTGGCGTGAACCGTCTATAAACGAATAAAATTATGAGCAGATTAAAAGAACAATTCAAAGTTGGCGAAGTTTTCACATACTTTATTCGTGTATTTCAAAAGCCTAAACCAGGTGCACCTACAAACTTCAACATTCGTACGATGCACACGATTAATAAAATCTCGATCGTGATGTTTTTGTTTTGTGTGTTGGTGATGCTGTATCGAGCTTTCCTTCGCTAATTATTTTAAGCCAAACTTACACCAATTCGTCTGTGCGAATTTGAGTGCTGCCTTATCTTTCGTCTTTGATTTGACAAAATCACAGAGATACTGATATTCTTTGGGTCCTGGAGCGCTCGGTAATTCATTGATTAGGTTTTCGATAACCTTAATCGCAGCCATCGCCTTCTTTTGCTTAAATAAGAGTGTGCTCTCCGCCATCCACGTTCTTCGAATGATGGATCCTTTGTCGATATCGCATTTAGCCATTTGGTCTTTCATACGTTTGAGATCCGCACTGGATAGTTTATTGATTTGTGAGCTTGTCATTACGATTTGAAACACATTTTCATAAATCATTTTAACCAAACCCGGATCTGCAATACGATTATATTGTGCTAAATGCCCCACAAAATAATCAAATAAAGCATTGTTATTGTTCATCATCACCATTTGAATGATGTTCAATGCGCTCTGACTTACATATTGATTTGTTGGCATTACTTTAATTAGCTCATTCACAACCTTGATGTTTGTTGTCGTATCAGCTGTCAAACGTGCATATTGTGCATAGTTTAATAGAAATGCGAATCCTCGGTCGCCCGACTTGAATTTTGAGGCAAAATTGCTGGCTTGTTCTGACGGATTTGCTGCTTTTTGAGCAATACTATTCACATTCAATATCGAATTTTCACGCTCCCCAAAAGCTTTTGCCTGAACGAGTTTCATCGTTTTAGGTTCAAAAAATAAGAATGTTGGTGTAGCATTGATAATTACCTTCAACTGTTGGAGAATTCGTTGGCTTTCAGGTTTCCGAATATCTAACTGGTAATTGACAAAATTCGTGTTGTATAATGTCCCTACTTGCGGTTGGGCAAACGTACCTTTAAACGAATTGCAAATGTG
>DKIP01000020.1:4110-14257 GCA_002454335.1 Cytophagaceae bacterium UBA6715
AAGGATAGGAATACAATGAATTTGATTGGACGCATGCGCTTGGATTATTGGCCTTTTGAGGCCGCTGTAATTTCTTTCTTTAAGTTTTGGGATAGTTTTTTACACACTTGTTCCACTTCGAGTGCAAATTCGGAATCTCCTGTCGCTTGCAATGCGGCATCGCCTACTGTTCCCATAATTTCAATGAAGAATCGTTTCATATCTAAAACCTCCATGTCTTTTGTCCATAAAGGTAGGGTTAACGTACCCTTGTGGTAGGGATCCCATGTTGCTACTAAAATTGCCTTCGTTTCCTCGATCCCTTCGTTGGGATTATCCGTTGCTGACCAAGAAATTTGTTCAGGAATGCTATTGTCGTCTAATTGTATTTTGAAATTGATTTCAGAATGTTTCATGGGGGCTATTTGTTTTTCGATTCATCCGTGTGTTTCCAAACGAATTAAATCGTATTTTCGTACAAAAGTAAGAAAACTAAATGGTTCGAGCAGAAATAATTACCATTGGCGATGAGATTCTCTACGGTCAAATCCTTGATACGAATACCCAATGGATTAGTTTAGAACTCGATAAAATAGGTATCAAAACCGTGAGGAAGTCTTCCGTAGGTGACCAGCGCGACGAGATTGTTCAAATTCTACGAGAAGCGCAAAAGCGTGCTGATATTGTATTTATTACGGGTGGACTTGGACCTACGAAAGATGATTTAACCAAAAAAATCTTAGCTGATTTTTTCAATTGCTCCCTCGCCTATCATCCAGACGCATTGCAAGATGTGACGGATTTCTTCGCCAAAAGAGGACGTGAACTAAGTGATATAAATCGCGATCAAGCCCTTTTACCCACGAAATGCACCTTCATTCCGAATAAACAAGGAACCGCTCCTGCGATGTGGTTTAATGAACAAGAAACAATTTGGGTTTCTATGCCGGGAGTTCCTTTCGAAATGAAAGCCATCATGGAAACGGAGGTTTTACCGCGTATTACTACGCATTTTAAACTCCCCGTCATTGTTCATCAAATTAGAAAGGTAGTTGGAATCGGAGAATCCTATTTATCTGATTTAATTCAAGATTGGGAATTACAATTACCCTCCCATTTAAAATTAGCTTATTTGCCTTCTTTGGGAATAGTAAAACTTCGTCTAACTGGCTTTGGGCAAGATAAAGTTCAATTACAGGCTGAGATTGAGGCTGAGTTCGAGAAGGTGATGCCCCTAATCAAAACCTATATTTTTGGACAAGAAAAAGATGAGTTGGCGAGTGTTGTGGGTCAGTTGCTCGTAGACCAACAAGCAACATTGGCAGTTGCCGAGAGTTGTACAGGAGGCTATTTAGCCCATCAATTCACGCAATATCCAGGATGTTCCGCTTATTTTCAAGGGGGGATTATTAGTTATGCGAATGACGTAAAAGTGAAGCAATTGGGTGTTTCTCAAGCTATTTTGGATTCCGATGGAGCCGTTAGTGATTCTTGTGTAATGGCCATGGCTGCAGGTGTTCGTAAGCATTTAGGTACGACCTTTGCGCTAGCCACTTCGGGGATTGCAGGGCCAGATGGAGGCACAGAAGAAAAACCTGTGGGTACGATATGGATTGCGTTGGCTCATCCGAAAGGTGTAATTGTCCGCAAATTAACGCAAGGAGGTACTCGTATGCAAAACATACATTTGAGTTCTTTAACAGCAATTAATTTGCTGCGTAGATATTTATTAAACGATTTGGCAGAATAAAATATGGCAATCACAGAAATCATCATGCCCAAAATGGGGGAAAGTATCATGGAAGCTACTGTATTAAACTGGTTGAAACAACCAGGGGATTACGTAGAAGTCGATGAATTTATCCTTGAGGTTGCAACCGACAAAATTGACACCGAGGTACCCTCGCCCGTTGCTGGTTATTTAAAGCAAATTTTGGTACCAGTTGGGCAAGTTGCTACGATTGGGAAGGCCATATGTGTCATCGATGCCAATGATGACGTTCCTGTTGAGAAAAAGTCATTTGAAGCTTCCGATGTTTTTCATCCTGAACCTGATTTAGCAACATTAACAGAGCTAAGTTTAGGTCAAAATCTGGATGTAAGTACGGATAAGTCTAATCCATGGGTTTCGCCGTTGATTAAGCAGATATGCCAACAAGAGAAAGTTTCACAACGGGAATTGTGTGAGATTCGTGGTTCTGGAATGGATGGTCGAGTGACTAAAAAAGATGTCTTAAACTACATCGCTGTTCGTAATTCGAAGCGTATGGTTGCTTCGGGAACCTTAAGTCAAGGGCCAGGATTGCGTTTACCTGGCGACGAGGTAATTGAAATGGATCGCATGCGTAAGATGATTTCTGAGCGGATGTCGGATTCAAAACGTATTTCTCCTCATGTAACCTCATTTTTAGAAGCTGATATTACCGCTTTGGTTCAATGGCGTGAGCAAAATAAGGCGAAGTTTTTGGAGAAATATAAAGAGCCCATTACCTATACGCCACTCCTGTTTATGGCCACTGCGCAGGCGATTAAGGATTTTCCTGGGATTAATATTTCTGTGGAGGGAAATTACATCGTTCAGCATAAGCAAATTAACATTGGTATGGCAGTTGCTTTACCCAATGGTAATTTAATCGTGCCTGTTATTCATAATGTAGACGAATTGTCATTAGTGGAATTGACGAAAAAGGTGAATGATTTATCGAATCGTGCACGGAAAAATAAATTAACACCTGCCGATTTAGAGGGAGGAACTTATACAATCTCGAATATCGGCGGTTTTGGTAATTTGATGGGCACCCCCATTATCGTTCAGCCACAAGTTGCAATTATGGCATTTGGGGTCATTGAGAAGAAACCTGCAGTCATTACAGGACCTAATGGCGAAGATCAAATCGCTATACGTCAAAAGATGTTCATATCACATTCATACGATCACCGTGTCGTAGATGGATCCTTGGGTGGCGGATTCGTCAAACGTGTTTCTGATTACTTAGAGCGTTTTCAAATTGAATTGGATCTCTAGATAACAAAAAAGGCTATCATTTTGATAGCCTTTTTTGTTGAATGCTAGAATTTAGCATTGGGATCTTTTACGTTAGGACGAATAATACGTAGCCAAGTCAATAATTTAATAAGTGGATACGTTGGGTCAAATTCAAACCATTTGGTAGCAAAATTCACTCGATTAGGTAATTTATGGTGATTGTTTTGGAATAGTTCCCCCATCATTACAACATCAAATACCAATGAATTTCTTGAGTGATCATGATTGTCATAATTTTGATATCCGTATTTATGTCCTGACCAATTAACGATGGCACCGTGTACAGGTCCCATTAGGAAATGAACTGGTAACAAAAAGAAAAATGCCCAATGCATGTCAAAGTAAACGAAAGCTACAATGTATAAAGATGCATAGGCTATACCCCAACCAATACGTGAAATCCAAGAATCGCCAATGCGTTCAATGGTTTTAGATACTGGGTAATCATGCTCAAAGCGCTCTTCTATTTTTTGCTTACGATTTAATACCGCATTATAAATGTCTTTTGTTTTCCACATCATGGTGAAAACATTACTTGAAAACATTGGTGAATGCGGATCTTTGGGGGTATCCGAAAATGCATGGTGCATGCGGTGTAAAATCGCATAGGCACGTGGACTTAAGAACGATGAACCTTGAGATAAATAGGTTAAGAAATAAAAGAATTTCTCCCAAAACTTACTCATCAAAAACATTTTGTGAGCTGAATATCGATGTAAAAAGAAGGTCTGACTAAATAATGATACGTACCAGTGAATAACAAATGCGGGAAGTACTAATTGCATAAATTTTATTTAAAGTTTCAAGCTACAAATTTACGCATGAAAATCTCCACTTTGTGCAATTCAACCGAATACTTTTCTGATTTTAATCAGTTTCTAAATTACTCGTGTGCGAGGTGAATGGCATGTGTCGTTGCTATACAAGCTGTCTCTGTTCGGAGGATAGCTTTGCCAAGACTAAATGGAGTGAAATTATTTTTCAACATGATGGTAGTTTCCTCGCTTGAAAAATCCCCTTCTGGGCCAATGAACAGATAGTAAGACTTATTTAAATCAATTTGTTTTCCTAAAGTTGGTACGGGAGGATCGCTAATGTGTGCAAATAATGCTTGATCATCGGCGACTAATTTAATCGTATCAATGACTTGCTTCAATGGTGCTAAAGCTTGAATTTTGGGTAAAAATATATTTTTCGATTGCTTTAGAGCTGCAATGGCTATTTTCTCTAAGCGATGTAATTTCATTTCTTTTCGCTCAGAGTTTTTGGAAACAAAAAAGCCGATTGTATGAATACCAAATTCACAACATTTCTCAACCATCCATTCCATGCGTTCCATTTGCTTGGTAGGAGCCACATACAAATGAATCTGAAATGCAGGTTTTTCTTGTTTTTCGATTAATTGGAGTTTTATAAAACTTGTCTTTTTAGCATCGATGGAATCAATAACTGCATCATAGAGCCCTCCTACTCCATCTAATATGCGAATCGCATCTCCATTACGTAATCGCAAAACCCGACAAGCATGGAAGGATTCTTCTTCATTTAAGTAACCTATGCTAGTCGGGTTAGGCGCATAAAATACATATTTGCTCATGTATTACTCGGGATCTTCAGAACGAAATGAAAAAAGAGACGGATCTAACGAGAGTGTTCCGCCATTAAAATCAGAAATGAATTTTTCGATAACATCATCTTCCAATGATGGCACATATAGGGCTGCCTCAAGACCGATTCCAAATTCGAAATCTTCATCGATTTCGATGTATTCATTGACTTTGATTTCATCATTTTCCTCTAGCTCATCAATGATTTCAAGAATCATTACTTCAACCTCTTCATCCAAGGATTCATTTTCTACATATGTCTCGTCTCTATTTTCGATAGGGACATACAATGGGAAATGATGGATCGCTTCTTGTTCAGCTGCTTCATACACTGCACTAGCATAATGTAATTGCAAAGTGCAAAGGATTGCATCGTAAATCACTTCTTGTTTATTGAATTGGCCCACAAACTGTATGTGGACCATTTCTTTCTCATTTCCTGTTGGCAAATCGTCATCCTCAATAACGATAAATGGCTTATTAGCCTGTTTGCACTGGTCTTTTAATTGTTGGATTTCCTCCTTCGAAAAGCCAGGGTTTGCGTTCGTTGTCATGTAGGATTATTTGATTAATAGTAATTCGCGGTATTTTGGTAATGGCCATTCATCGTCGTCCACGATTAATTCAAGTTTATCGACAGCGTAGCGAATTTCCTCGAAATATCCTTTGACCTTTGTTCCATAAAGTGTTGCTCTAGCTTCCAATTCCTCTATGTTATTTGCCTCTTTACGAGCTTCTGTCATTTCATTTTGTAAACGAACGATGGTCGAAGTGTATTCAGAGATTTTCTTAATCATTTCAATGGTAGGTGCAAAATACTGAGGATCGATACCGATTTCTTTTTGACCTTTCACGTTTTCTACCAATTGTGTTTGGTATTTCAATGATGTAGATACAATGTGATTAATTGCCATATCTCCAATGACACGGGATTCGATTTGAATTTTCTTCACATAGTTTTCTAATTCGATTTCATGACGTGCGTGCATTTCCTCTTTTGAATAGATACCATGCTTTGTAAATAATTCGATTGATTCTGGTCGAGCGTAAACAGCTAAAGCTTCTGGCGTTGTTTTTAAGTTTGACAATCCTCGTTTTTCAGCCTCAACAACCCATTCATCTGAATATCCATTTCCTTCAAAACGAATTTTTTTCGATTCTTTAACGTATTGTTTAAGTACCTCCATAATCGCTAGCTCCTTCTTCACTCCTTTTTCTAGGATTACTTCAACTTCCTTGCGGAATTTAATTAATTGATCAGCTACGATTGTATTTAACACCGTCATTGGTGCAGCAGAGTTCGCCGAAGAGCCAACAGCACGGAATTCAAATTTGTTTCCTGTAAAAGCAAATGGTGATGTTCTATTTCGGTCAGTATTATCAAGAATCAATGAAGGGATTTTATTGATACCAAGTTTAAGGTATACATTATCGCCTTTTTCTAACGTAATATCATCGATATCACTCATATTCTCTAAATCATCCAAAACTTGGCTCATTGTCGAGCCCAAGAATGCAGAAACAATCGCCGGAGGGGCCTCATTTGCTCCCAAACGGTGTTCGTTGCCTGCGGATGCAATCGATGCACGCAATAAATCAGCACGATCATGCACTGCTTTCAGCGTATTTACAAAGAATGTTAGGAAACGTAAGTTTTCTTTGGGTTTCGAAGAAGGTCCTAATAAATTAACTCCAGTGTCTGTTGCTAAAGCCCAGTTATTGTGCTTCCCAGATCCATTGATGCCAGCAAATGGCTTCTCATGAAATAGTACCTTTAATTTATGCTTTGATGCAACTTTATTCATTAAATCCATTAAAAGTGCATTGTGATCGCAAGCTAAGTTGGCCTCTTCAAATGTTGGCGCCACCTCAAATTGCGCCGGAGCAACCTCATTGTGTCGCGTACGAACCGGCATACCCAATTTCAAGGCTTCAATTTCGAAATCTACCATGAATGCATTCGCACGATTTGGAATTGATCCAAAATAGTGATCCTCCAATTGTTGGCCTTTAGCCGGAGCATGACCAAACACAGTTCTTCCCGACATCACCAAATCCGGACGCGCGTTGAATAATGCCTCGTCTACCAAGAAATATTCTTGCTCAGCTCCCAGTGTAGGGATAACCTTACTTACATCGCGATTGAAGAATTCTTTGACTACTGCTGTGGCTGCTTTGTCAATTAATTCAATGGATTTCAATAAGGGTGTTTTATAGTCAAGTGCCTCTCCTGTGTAAGATACAAAAACGGATGGAATACAAAGTGTTGCCGTACCTGCAGCATTCTCCATGATAAACGCAGGTGAAGATGGATCCCAACCTGTATACCCACGTGCCTCAAATGTAGAACGAATTCCTCCATTCGGGAATGAAGAGGCATCTGGTTCTTGTTGAACTAATGCGGATCCTTTAAATTTCTCAACTGCTTTACCATTGCTTAAATCAATATCGAAAAACGAATCATGTTTTTCAGCAGTGGTACCCGTTAAAGGTTGGAACCAGTGTGTATAGTGCGTAGCTCCCTTCGAGATAGCCCAAGATTTCATGGCAGCTGCAACCTCATCTGCCGCATCACGATCAATTTTAGATCCTGTTTGGATAGCAGTATTTATCTTTAAATAGGCTTCTGGTGATAATAGTGAACGCATAACCTCATCGCTGAATGTCATACTGCCATAGTAATCACTAACTTTCTCCGTAGGTAATTTTACAGGTGTTCCTGCACGCATTTGAGCTAATTCAAGTGCTTTAAATCGAGTTATAGCCATTTTTTTATTTGTTGTATTAAACATTAAAGCTAACCAAAATGTCTGAATTTACATAGTCGATTTATGCTGTTTTTAAAATTGTATTTGCTTAGGTATTAATTTGATTTTTTGCGGATTTTGCAAATACTCGTTTGTATTTCTGCGTTTTTGTGAAATTTTCTGTTGTTTTTCTTAAAATCTCGTTTAAATTTGTATCAAGTTTTCGCATAAAAGTATTTTTATTATCATTTTAAGTATAAAATCATGGCTAAATCAAAATTAGAGTACATTTGGTTGGATGGCTACAAGCCAACACAGAGTTTACGTTCTAAGACGAAAATCGAGAACAATTTCAGTGGAAAATTAGAAGACTTGGATATGTGGTCTTTTGATGGTTCTTCTACTCAACAAGCTGAAGGTGGTTCTTCTGATTGTTTGTTGAAGCCCGTTTATGTTTGTCCAGATCCAGCACGCCGTGATGGTTATTTAGTTATGTGTGAAGTGTTGAACGCGGATGGTACACCACATGAGACCAATGGTCGGGCAACAATTGATGATGATGATAATGATTTCTGGTTTGGATTTGAGCAAGAGTATTTCTTGTGGGATCCAGAAACTAATAAACCTTTAGGATTTCCAGCAAACGGTTATCCGGCTCCTCAGGGACCTTACTATTGTTCAGTTGGAGCAAAGAATGCCTTTGGACGTGAAATTATTGAAGAGCACATGGACTTGTGTATTGACGCAGGTTTGAATATTGAAGGTATTAACGCAGAGGTAGCTGCTGGTCAATGGGAATTCCAAATGTTTGCCAAAGGTGCTAAACAAGCGGGTGACGAAATCTGGTTAGGTCGTTATTTATTGGAGCGTTTAGGAGAGAAATATGGTGTTGCGATTAACTGGCACTGTAAGCCATTAGGAGAGTTGGATTGGAACGGTTCAGGCATGCATGCGAACTTCTCAAATACAACTTTACGTACAGCTGGAAATAAAGAAGCTTATGATAAAATTTGTCAATCGTTTGCACCATTTGTGAAAGAACACATTGAAGTTTACGGTGCTGATAACCATATGCGTTTAACAGGTAAGCATGAAACAGCTTCGATTCATGATTTCTCTTATGGAATCTCAGATCGTGGTGCTTCAATTCGTATTCCTATCGCAGCTGTTGAAAAAGGATGGAAAGGTTGGTTAGAAGATCGTCGTCCAAATTCAGCGGCAGATCCTTACAAAGTAGCAGCCCGTATCATCAAAACGGTGAAAACTGCGAAAGTTTAAGTTGTTTTAATCTTGCATTTATATACTTTATGATTGAAAATGGCGGGTTTTCCCGCCATTTTTGTTTTATTTTGTGTCCTGAATTGGATAAATGAAAAAGGTCGCCTTATATACACTCGGTTGTAAATTGAATTTTGCGGAATCAAGCTCGATTGCCCGGTCTCTAGAGCCATTGGGTTTTGTGCGAGCTGAATTTCAAGATAATCCTGATTTATTCGTCATTAATACATGTAGTGTTACGGAGCAGGCCGACAAGAAATGCAAAAAAGTAGTACGCGAAGCAAAAAAAATTAATCCAGCTGCTGCTGTAGTCATCATTGGTTGCTATGCGCAATTGAAGCCTGAAGAAATTGCGACAATTCCTGGGGTTGATTTGGTTTTAGGGGCCAATGAAAAATTTCAGTTGCCGGAATTGATTCTCCCTTATTTGGATCGCACCATTCAGGACTTGCCCAAATTAATTGCCTCTGAAATACGATATGATTTAGATTATCATGCATCTTATAGTGTAAATGATCGAACTCGAACATTCTTGAAAGTGCAAGATGGTTGTGATTACCCTTGCTCCTATTGTACTATTCCGTTAGCTCGCGGACAATCACGTTCGGATTCGATTGTAAAAGTATTGGAATTGATTGAGGAGATTGCGGCGAATGGAGTTAAAGAAATTGTATTAACGGGTGTTAATATAGGTGACTTTGGGATCCAACAAGGAAAACGAGTGGAAACATTTTTTGATTTGGTAAAAGCAATCGAAGAAAAATCTACAATCGAACGTTTTCGTATCTCGAGCATAGAACCCAATTTATTGACGCCTGAAATGATTGCATTTTTGGCTACTTCAAAGCGCTTTGTTCCGCATTTTCATATTCCACTGCAATCAGGTTCAAATACAGTTTTGCGTTTGATGAAGCGTAGATATCAACGGGAATTGTACCAAGATCGGGTGGCTTTGATTCGTTCGGTAATGCCTAATGCGTGTATTGGGGTAGATGTTATCGTTGGGCATCCAGGTGAAACGCCTGAGTTGTTTTTGGAAACCTATCAATTTCTTAATGAGCTTGAAATCTCCTACCTGCATGTCTTTCCTTATTCAGAACGAGCAAATACTTATGCTGTTGATATAAAACCGAAAGTTGATGGTATGCAAAAGGCTGAACGCTCTAAGATGCTCCATATTTTGTCTGATAAGAAACGTCATGCTTTTTATGAAGGTCAATTGGGAAAAACAGGTCTTGTGCTGTTTGAGGAGTCATCTGAAAATGGCCAAATGGAAGGTTTTTCTGAGAATTATGTGCGTGTTTCTGTTTCATATGATCCTCTACTGATCAATACGATTCAACCTGTACGTTATAAGTCATTTGCTGAATCTGGTGATGTGAAAGGGGAAGTGATGTTTGTCGCTAGTCATTAGTCACTAGTCTTCAGTCATTTGTCCAAAGTCCGGAGTCCAAAGGTTGTGCATTTTTCACTAGGAATTTTATGTCAAC